>JANNVM010000260.1:0-9270 GCA_031414455.1 Verrucomicrobiota bacterium | reverse complement strand
GGCCTGGGAGAGTTCTTTCGCCATCGCATTCACGGCGCGCTGGTAGAGTGAGGCCTGACGTTTGCTGAGGTGGCAGAAGGCGGTGACTTCCGTTTTGTCAGGGAGTTCAGGGGCCACGCCGGGGTCGGTCTTCATGCGGCGGAGAATGTAAGGCTGCACGAGCCGCCGGAGCGGCGCGAATCCGTGCGGGCTTTTGGCCATGCGCGCGGTGCTCTGCGCAAATTCCTGCGGGCCGCCGAGCAGTCCGGGATTGATGAAATCGAAGAGGCTCCAGAGATCGGCGAGGCGGTTCTCGACCGGCGTGCCGGTAAGTGTGAGGCGGAACGCGGCGCGGAGTTTCTTCACGGCGCGGGCCTGACCGGTGCCGGCATTCTTGATGGCCTGTGCTTCATCGAGTGCGGCGAGGTCCCAGTTGATGGTGGAAAAGGACTCGAGCTTGCCGAGCATCGTGTAGGTGGTGATGACGACGGTGTCGCGCGATAGAACGCGGTGGGTTCCGTCGCCGAGTTTTCTCATCTGCGCCGTGTCGAGCGCCGAGCGGTGGGCGATGAGGAATTCCATGTCCGGGGCGAAGTTCTCCAGCTCCCGCCGCCAGTTGCCGAGCAGTGAAGCGGGGACGACGAGCAGACTGGGGCGCGGTGTTTTCCTGACAGCCCGGCGCAGAAGAATGAGGGCGATGACCTGGATGGTCTTGCCGAGGCCCATGTCGTCGGCGAGACACGCGCCGAGGCCCATGCCGCTGAGGAAGTGCATCCAGTTGACGCCCGTGCGCTGGTAGTGGCGCAGGGTGGCGCGCAGTCCGGGTACCGGGACTTCGTCGGTTAGGAAGCGCGCGGGATCGCGGAGTGTGGCGAGCAGATCCTTGAGTTTTCCGCCCGCCGCGAAGTCTGTCCACTCGCCGCTGGCAGTGAGTTCCTCCGCCTCTCCTGCCACGCCGCCTCCCAGTCCTGACAATAGTCGCAGTCCGATGTGAAACGGGATGCCATTGGCACTCGCTGCCGCGGCCTGCTGCCATTTGGCGAGGGTCTCCCGGAATTTGGCGCGGTCGATTTCCACCCACTGGCCCTTGAGCGATATCAGCGGGGCTTCGCTGGCCAGAATGCGGGCCAGCTCTTCAGGGGTTAGTTTCCCGCCGCCCATGGCCACGTCCACACTGAAAGTCATCAGCGAGTCCACGCCCATGCCTTTCCGCTGCTCGCCGCTTTCGACGGTGACCGTGACGGCCGGCCGTGACGCGCTGCGCCCGCCGCTCCACCAGTCGGGCACGCGGACGATGAGCCCGGCGTCTTCCAGTTTGGGGATCTCGCGGAGAAACTGCCACGCCTCCTCCGGTGTCCACGCGAGGGGCTGAAAAACCTGACGGCTTTCGATCATCCCGCGAAGCAGGGCGCTGGCGCCTGACGCTTCGTGCAGCGGCGCGAGCAGGGTCTGGAGCAATTCGTTATTTCCGGCGGCGGCGGATTCCTTGAGGGCCTGCGCGAGCGGGAGATGCTGCACCTTTCCTCTCGCGTCCATTTTGTGACTGTAGGTGGCAAGGAACGCGAAAGGGAACCCGGGGCTGCGTTTGTTCTCCGCGAGGTGCAGTGTCACACGGCCTACGAGCCGCCATGATTTGTTGATCTCCGCGAGGACGGCCCGCGCATCGCCGGCGGCGGTGATGCGTCCTGACATCTCGGTATTCAGCGCCATCCACAGTCCGGCAAGAACGGTGCGCGTGAGATATTCCATGCCCGGCAATGGTGGTGCCGCGGCGATGAGCGCATCCAGCGCCGCATCGTTCGGAATGTCAGGCCCTCCCTGCCAGCCGTCTTCGCGCAGCCGCGGGATGTGGCAGAGCCGCGTGAGGTATTCCTGAGTGAAACTGCGCCACCAGGCCAGCGACGGAGGCAAGGCCTCCACCGCGGAGAGCGCGGAGAGTTCCAGCAAACCCGCCGCCGCAGACGCCGCGAAGGATTTCTCCAACTCCCGCCGCGCCGCCGCCCTCATGTCGCCCGCCCCCTGCTCCGCCGCAGGGGAATGCCAGGCGAGCCGGCCGCCCGGGGAGAGCGTCAGGAGAGCCGTGGAGTCTGGCGGGGGCATGACCGGATGTGCCCGCAGAAGGTCGGATACGCAAGGAGCGGCGTGCAGATGGCGGCGGCATTTCAACCGCCGCACCGGTAAAACTGCATCAG
This sequence comes from Verrucomicrobiota bacterium, assembly GCA_031414455.1. Classification (GTDB taxonomy): domain Bacteria; phylum Verrucomicrobiota; class Verrucomicrobiia; order Verrucomicrobiales; family V1-33; genus V1-33. The sequence goes on along the minus strand of JANNVM010000260.1, from coordinate 7,099 downwards.
CACACCCAGGGCGAGGCAGAGCCATGTCCATGCGACGACCGGCACGAACATGAGATGAGTGTTGGTTGGCGGCGGTTGCCGGCGGCCCGGGGTTCCGCGATTGGAATTGAAACGAAGGGAGAATTGGTGGGGAGCGTGACCGGGAGGCGAAGGCTTTCAAGTTTGCCGATTGACTGCGGGAATGCGGTGTGATTTCCGTTGTCGCCGCCGGGAAGCCGCTTCATGCGTCGCACTATGTCATCCACTCCCACTCCTTCTGTCCTGCGCCGGTTTTCGCCACTTGCTGTGGCCGCCGGTGCTGTCGCCGTGATTGCCACACTTACGCTGCGTCCGGCTGCGGAGGCGGCCGATCCTGCACCTGCTGCGAAAGCGGCGGTGAAGCCGCTCAAGGCACTGCTCGTCATTGGCGGCTGCTGCCACGACTACAACAAGCAGAAGGACATCCTCAAGGCCGGCATCGAAGCCCGGGCCAACGTGGTGGTGGACATCGCCTACAATCCTGACAGCGGTACGAAGCCGAAGTTCGAGGCCTATCTCAAGGACAACTGGTATGCAGGCTACGATGTGATTATCCACGACGAATGCGCCGCGGATGTGAAGGAGGTGGATTATGTGGAAAACGTGCTCGCGCCTCACAAGAAGGGCATTCCTGGTGTGAATCTGCACTGTGCGATGCACTCCTACCGGGTGGGTGAGATTCATAAGCCGGTGACTGCGGGCACGAAGGACGCGATGTGGTTCGACTACCTCGGGCTTCAGTCCACCGGACACGGACCGCAGTTGCCCATCGCCGTTACCATCGTGGACAAGGACCACCCGAGCATGGCGAAGAGCGGCGACTGGACGACGATCAACGAGGAACTCTACAACAACGTCTCGCTGCACACGGCTCATGCGCTGGCCAAAGGCAAGCAGGTGGACAAGGGCAAGGATGTGGAAACCGTCGTCGTCTGGACCAACGAATACGGCCCGGCGAAGACCCGCGTGTGGAGCACCACCCTGGGCCACAACAATAAGACTGTGGAGGATGCGCGCTATCTCGACATGGTGACGCGCGGGCTGCTGTGGAGCTGTGATAAGCTCAACGATTCATATCTAAAGGCGGCGAAGTAAGAGAGTGTTCCCGGTGCCCGGTGCCAGGGTTATTCTGCCGCAGACCGACCACCGGTCACTGAGAACCTTACTCCGGGGCACCAGGCTTCTCTCTCCGGTCATCCGGCGATGACGGGGGCACGCGGCGCAGCACCCAGAGCACCGCGAGCATCACGGCGAGCGTCAGAAGGGAAATGCCGGCCACGCGCCGGCGCGCTGTGGGGAGTCGTGGCATGGCGAATTGTTATGGGGCGGCGTGGATGCCTGCGGCTGTCTCCCGGAGCCGGCTCCGGCTGCCGTCATATTGGAGGCGCGCAGGGCGACCTGATTGAGAGTGGCGCTGCGCGCGGCACGGCGAACGGCAGCAGGATGCACGCCGCTCCACGAATTAGACCGGCGTCAGCTCGATACTGTCGTCGCCATCCTTCTTCTTCTTGGCGGGCTTGGCGGGCGCTTCGCGTTCGAGACCGCTGAGGGCTTCGATCTTCTGGGCGTCGGCATCGAGGATCTGCTGGCGGAGATTGACCTGGCGGCGGTTTGCCCACCACAGCACCACCGGGCTGGCGATGAAGATGGTGGAATAGACACCGCTGATCATGCCGATGAGCATGGTGAAGGAGAAGTCGGCCATGGCCTTGCCGCCGAAAAGATACATGGCCAGAACGGCGAGGCCGGTGACACTGGACGTGATAATTGTGCGGCTCAGGGTATCGCTGATGGACTGATTGAGGATCTCCTTGAGGTCGCCCTTATTGGTGCGGAGGTTTTCGCGGACCCGGTCGAAGATGACGATGGTGTCGTTGATGGAATAACCGGCGATGGTGAGGAAGGCACCGATGAGAATGAGTCCGATTTCCTTTCCGCAGAGCGCACAGACGCCGACGGCGATGAGGACGTCGTGGAAGATGGCGACGATGCCGCCGATGGCGAAGGGCATTTCAAACCGGAACGTCAGGTAAATGAAGATGCCGATGAGGCCAATTACGAGCGCCCAAATGGAGCGGGTGAGCATTTCACCGCCGACGGAGGAGCCCATGGTCTCAGTGCTGGCATTGGTGATCAGGGTGGCTTTCGCGGTGTCACCGGCGGCGAGAGTCGCGATGAGATGCTTTTTGATGGAATCAGCGGTTCCAGGGGTGCTGCGGATATTGATGTATTCTTCGGCGCCGAGCGGAGTCACTGTGCCGATGCTGAGATTGTCGCGGGTATATTTGCCGTCCTTGCTTTCATGGGTCCAGCCGGCGAGCGCTTTGTCCACGGTGACGATGTCCATGCCGGCAATGCCCTTGAGGCTGATCTGGTCGCCGCCGCGCAGTTCATAGCCGAGCACTTGCTTTCCTTTGATGGCAACAATGGCGATACAGGCGGTGCAGAGCACGGCGGAGATGCTAAGCCAAATCTTCCGCCGGCCCATGAAGTCATAGAGCCGGGTCTTGAAAAGATTCATGAAGCTCAGGGCTTGCAGGCCGGATTTGTGCAGCCAGAGGAAGCACACCCGGGTAATGACCAGCGAGGAGAACAGGGAGGCCACGATACCGATGGTGAGCGCGAGTCCGAATCCCTGAATCGCGCCCGTGGCGATGGTGATCATGATGACCGACGTGATGAGCGTGGTCAGGTTGGAGTCGAAAATGGCGCTAAAGGCTTTGTCATAGGAGGCGTTGATGGCGGTGTCGAGGGTGCGCCCGGCGCGAAATTCTTCACGCATCCGTTCGTAAATGAGCACGTTGGCATCCACGGCCATGCCAAGGGTCAGGATGATGCCGGCAATACCTGGCATCGTCAGCGTCTGATCGAAGATACGCATGGCTCCGAGGAGGAGCAGGAGATTGATGACGAGGCCAACCACGGCGATCACGCCGGAGAGCCGGTAATAGATCATCATGAAGAGCAGGGTGAGACCGAGGCCCACCATTGTGGACCTGATGCCCTGGTTCACTGTCTCTTCGCCGTAGGTCGGCGAGATAATGCTCGACTGTTCCACCAGCAGGGGATTCTCCAGCGGGTTCATGAGCTGGCTGGAGAGTTCGATGGCTTCCTCTTCGCTGAAGCCGCCGGTGATTTGGAACTGACTGCCGAACATGCCGTTGATGGTCGGGGCGGAGATGACGTCGAACTCACCCGGGGTGTTTTCGAGGAGGATGGCCATCGGTTTGCCGACATTGGCCTTCGTCAATTCCATCATCTTGTCACCGTACTCCGAGTGAAGCTCCACCGAGATGTGATAGTTGCTCGCTCCGGGAACCAGCTGGGCTCCGGCGTAATCCACGCTCTTTCCGGACATCTCAGCCTTGTTCTTCACCCAGATGAACTTGTTCGGCTTCGGCCGCTGCCGCTTTTCGGCAGGAGTCATGGCCGCGGTTATTTTCTGCTCCGCTTCGTCCTCGTCGAGGTAGCGCATCTTGACGTAACCCGGCTTGATGCTGTTGTCCTCGGCCGTGGTCGTGGTGCGGCTGTCGGGCCCCAGCAGACGGAATTCAAGGCGCGCGACCTTCTCGATTGTTTCCTTGCTCTGACGAATCTGTTCATCCGTGAGGCCGGGCACTTCCACGTAGAGGCGGTCGGCCCCCTGCGGAGTTACGGTGACGTCCTTGCTGCCGGTGGGATTGAGGCGTTTGTCAATGATCGACTGAGCCTGGGCGAGCGCTCCCTGCGTGACTTGTTTTTCTCCGGATGGCTGGACGCGAACGAGAAACGAAGCGCCGCCCTTGAGGTCAATGCCGCGCTTTACACCTTCGCCTTCGGTAATGCAGAAAATGCTGAATCCCGCGAGCAGAATGGCGAGGAATGATCCGGTGACGCGCTTCCGTTTGTCCGTGCCGGCCAAAAAATAGGCCAGGAACAACCCGGCGGCGATGAGACCCGTGCCCAGCACCATGAAGGGCAGGTAGGTCTCCATGAAGGACTTGGGTTCAGCGGCGGCGAAGATCATAGGAAAGTGAGGATGCAAAAAGGTGAGGGCCGTGGCGGGGCTATGCCGGAGCGCTGCCGGCGGGCCTGCCTGCCTGTTTAATCACAGGCGGAAGCTCAATTGGCGTCTTTGGCGGCGCCATCTGACGCAATTTCCGCAGCCGGGGCGGGCTCGGGCTCGGGCTCGTCGGACTTCTTGAGGATGGTCAGAACGCTGGTCTTCTCCACTTTGATCTTCACGTTGTCGGCGATCTTGAGGGTGACGGTGCGGTCCTGGACGTTGGTCACCAGCCCGTGGATGCCGCCGGCGGCGACAACTTCATCGCCGGTCCTCAGGGCGGCGAGTTTCAACTGGTGTTCCTTCTGCTGCCGGCGCTGCGGGCGGATGAGCATGAAGTAAAACAGCACGAAGATGAGGACCATGAAGCCGATCTGGCCAAACGGGCTGCCCCCCTGTTGCTGGGCTTCACCTTCGGCGAGAAAAACAGTAGCGATAATAGAAAGCATGGATCAGAGGGGAGAGACGTGCGGGGTATAGTGAGACACGAACGCCGCACGGAAGGCCGGGAACGTGCCCGATTCAATCGCCTCCCGGGCGCGGCGCGCGAGGGACGTGTAGAAATGCAGATTGTGCAGGCAAATCAACCTGATTCCCAGGATTTCTCCCGCCCTGAACAAATGCCGGATGTAGCTGCGGCTGAACCCCCGGCAGGCATAACATTCGCAGCCGTCCTCAATCGGACTTTTATCGAGCGTATACGGCTGGTTTTTCAGGTTGATGGTGCCGGTGCTGGTGAAGGCCGTGCCGTGGCGGGCCAGCCGGGTGGGAATGACGCAGTCGAACATGTCCACTCCGCGGGCGATCATTTCAATGATCTGGGGCGGCGTGCCCAGGCCCATCGCATAGCGCGGGCGGTCCTCCGGGAGGTGCGGTTCGGCATTTTCCACGGCGCGCATCATTTCCGCTTCGGGTTCGCCGACACTCACACCGCCGATGGCATAGCCGTCCCACTGCATCGCGGTGAGTTCCTTTGCTGCCCGCTCGCGGAGGTTGGCGAAGCTGCTCCCCTGGACGATGCCAAAGTGGAACTGCCGCGCGCCCGTGTCCGTCTTCGGCTCGTGTTTTACCACCCACTCCTTGCAGCGCACCGCCCAGCGGAGAGTGAGGGCGAGACTCTTTTCCGCGTCCGCCTCGCTCACCGGATGCGGCGGGCAGTCGTCGAACAGCATCGCGATATCACTGCCGAGCACCTGCTGGATGTTCATGCTTTCCTCCGGCCCGAGGAAGTGCGCCGACCCGTCAATGTGGCTCTGGAAATGGACCCCGGCCTCGGTGATCTTCCGCAGTTTGCTCAATGAGAACACCTGGAAGCCGCCGCTGTCGGTGAGGATCGGGCGGTGCCAGTTGCTGAAACGGTTCAGGCTGCCGAACTCGCGGATCACGTCCATGCCAGGCCGCAAATTGAGATGGTAGGTATTTCCAAGGATGATCTGCGCGTCGAGTTCCTCCAGTTCCCGCGGGCACACTCCCTTCACGCTGCCCTGGGTGCCGACCGGCATGAAGACCGGCGTCTCCACCACGCCGTGCGGCAGCACGAGCCTCCCGCGGCGGGCTTTGCTGTCAGGATCGGTGGCGAGGAGGGTGAACATGGGCGCGTCGTCTCCGCGCAGGGCTGGGCGTGGGCAAGGGCGGGAAATGAAGAATCAAAAATGGAGAATGAACGGCGGGCTCATTTTACCTTCTGCAGCAGGCGGGCGGTGGCTTCCTCGTCGCCGAGGTTTTCGATGCGGATGCGCTTGGAGCGGCTGGTGGCACCGGCGGTGAGGGTGACGGAGCCGCGCGGGACATCGAGGAGTTTGGCGAGGCAGACGATGAGGGCGGCGTTGGCCCGGCCATCAATGGCGGGAGCGGCGAGCCGGATTTTCCAGGTGATGCCGTCGGCCATGAGCCCGGCACAGGCGTCGCGGCCGGCATTGGGAACGGCGCGGATGTTGAGCAGCGCGGGCATTTCTCAATACTCGCTGGCGGCGACGGGTCGCGGAGGGAACACTGACGGGACCGCACGGCTCTGATCGAAGCGGCGGCGGAACATGGCGAGGCAGAGCGACAAAACGAGACCGATGATCGTGCCGATGATCGTCCATCGCGCCGTGCGCGGAAACCAGGCAGGACCAATCGGATAGACCGGCTGTTTTCCCTCCTGAAGGATTTCAGCGTAAGGCGGAATCGATGGGGAGAGACTGGCGGCGGCGAGGCGGTTCCGCATGTCGGCGAGCTGCTTTCTCTCCGTGAGCCAACTGTCGCGTGCAGCGATGGCGTTACCTTCGAGGCTGGCGATCGTAATGGCGGCGTCTTCGTTGAGCGGATCCCTAATTCCCTGCTTTCGTGCGGCGTCGAGGAGGGCGAGATGTTTGGCCTCGACCGTGGTGGTGAGGGTATGGACCCGGGCTTCGTACATTTGCCGCTCCCGACGGTGTGCTGCATCAATGGCCTGGCCTGTCATCTCAGCACGCGCGGCGACGACGGCATTCACGAGATGCGCGCAGTCCGCGGCTTTAGGCCCCTGCATGTTTACCTCGATAATAGCGGTGCCGGGCACTAAGCCGATTTGAAGTTGTTTCTGCACTTCGGCCACCGCCTCGCCACTGGTCATCCCGTAACCGTTCTCCAGATTCAGGTTCTTGACGACGCGAAGCAGGCATTGCTCGGAGCCGAGGGCATGGACTTCAGTCTGGAGCCATTCGCTGTGGGAAATACCGGACGCATCCGCGGGCGGACGCAGGGGGCGGAATTGAGCGGCGCTCTCATAAACGGGCTTTTCCACGGTGAAGATAAACGTGCCGGCCGCCGCGCCAAGGAGGAAGCCCACTGCCCCGGGCAGGACGCCATGTTTGCGAAAGAACCCTGACGGTGGAACGGCGGGAGTGTTCATAGTGGCGCGCAGATTAACAAAGCGGAGCGGGCCGGTCAATCTTCATCATTGGGGGGGGGCTCCTTTGAAATCACGTTCAGCGGGTAACGGGCAGGGCGGGCCATCCCGTCACACTGGCGCGCCATCGCGGCGCGTCCGGCGGGCGGTTCCAGTCGTTTTCTTTT
>JANNVM010000259.1:0-1622 GCA_031414455.1 Verrucomicrobiota bacterium | reverse complement strand
GTTTCGACGCGATCACCAGAGCGCAGGGCGATGACATCGGAATCGATCATTACTTCCACGGCTGGCGATGAAGGCCGGGCACCGATCCAGAACCGATGACTTCCTCCCGCAGACGCCTTATTGGCGACGACACGAAAATCGAGATTCACATGAAGCATGCCGGGGGAGTTCCGCGCATGCACCGGATAAACCGCCTGCGCGATGCGATACGCATTCGTGCCCGCCGGCACGCTCGCGCCGACTCTGCCGAGCGCGTAAAGATTCTTGAACGGACTCTGCGCATCCGTCGTCACGGCAATCGGCCCCTCATAAACCCACGGCGGCACGAGCACGCCGTTGCTGCCGCCGGCCGCCGGAGCCTGCATCTCGAAATCACCATCCATGTCATCCAGCGAACGCAACGTGGCGGCGGGCGCCGATTGCTTTTGTCGCTCCAGATTCCGCGCCAGCGTGGCGACATGTGTGTCGAACTCGCGCCACTTGGGCTGCGACTCCTCCGGCGGCAGCAGCGGAACCAGCGCACGGGATTTTTGCTTCTGCTCAGAACCGGGGAACGCGTAGCGCGTGCTCTCGAAGATGCCGTAGAGCGCGTAGTAATCGTTCATCGAGACCGGATCGAACTTGTGCGCATGGCAGCGCGCACAGCCGAGCGTCAGGCCGAGCACGGTCTGGCCCAGCGTGTCGATCGTGTCCTGAATCGTGAGGTGATGATAATTCTCCGAGTCGAAGCCGAACCGTCGTGAGATGGCAAGATAACCGGTCGCCGTCACGCGCTCAGCGTAACGCTCGCGCGACCCGCCACGCGCGAGAATGTCGCCGGCGATCTGCTCGCGAAGGAATTCGTCGTAGGGCTTGTCGGCGTTAAAAGCGTCGATGACGTAATTGCGATAGCGCCACGCGACCGGCACAGGATAGTCGGCCGTCTCGCCCGCCGTGTCCGCGTAACGCACGAGGTCGAGCCAATGCCGCCCCCAGCGTTCGCCGTAGTGCGGCGACGCCAGCAGACGTTCGACGACTTTCGCGAAAGCATTCGTGGACGAGTCGCGCTCGAATGCGTCCGCTTCTTCAGCCGTGGGAGGAAGCCCGATGAGATCGTAGCTGGCGCGGCGCAACAAGGTGCGTTTGTCGGCGGGGGCGGCGAGGCTCTGTCCACCCAATTTCGCCCGAATAAAAGCATCGACGGGCGAAACCACCGCCGATTGCTCACTCGTCGGCACCACCGGACGCCTCACCGGCTGAAACGCCCAAAGGTTCTTCGCGGACGAACCGTCTACCGCACCGGCCACTTCGTCGGGCCAGAATGAGCCGAGTTCCAGCCACTTCTTGAAGACGGCGATCTTCTCGTCGGACAGCTTTCCCTTGGGAGGCATCTGTGTGTCGTTGGGCGAGTGTTTCAACACCTGCATCAACCGCGAACCGTCCACGTTTCCGGTGACGACGATCGGCCCGGTGTCCGATCCCTTGGTGAAGCCACGCTTCGTGTCGAGCCTCAGTCCCGCTTCCGACTTTTTCGCGCCGTGACATTCCGAGCAGTGTTCGACCAGCAACGGACGAACCTGCTTCTCGAAGAACTCAAGCTGCTCGGGCGACGGTGCGTCGGCCGCCAGCAATGGCGAACCGAT
>JANNVM010000258.1:0-2061 GCA_031414455.1 Verrucomicrobiota bacterium | reverse complement strand
CGCTCTGGTCAGGATGGATCTGCAGGATGCTGACCTTGCCGGGTTGGATCAACTGTTGGACAGCGATCCGTCCACTGCTGAAGATTACCGGGAAGCGATGCGGCACGAATTTCGCGTGCTTTGGAACTTTCTGCTGGACGCGAAGGATGCCACTCGCGGGGAGGCAAAAGGATTGATCCGGTATTACTATCAGAAAAATCGGACGCTGAATCTGCTGGCGCGGGAATTCCGCTCACACATCACTTTGGCTCTGACGGCGCCCTACGAAACCATAGCCGCACTCACCAGCGAGCGGGAAGAGCGCCAGCAGCGCCTGAGCAGGTGGCGGACTCCCAATCTGCTGGGAGAGAACATTGTGGCTAACGTATTAGTCCTCGGCACAATGGAACTCCCTATACGCTGCCGTACCGCTGTTCGCCGCAGCCTGCGGGTGATCATTGCGCTGCACCGGTATCACAAGTCGCACGGGACTTTACCGGCCACACTTGACGAACTGGTCCCCGCGTTCCTTCCGGCCGTGCCGCAGGATCCCTTCGACTTTCAGCCGCTGCGCTGGGATGCGGTGAAGCGTTCGGTTTATTCCATTGGAAGCGACGGCAAGAATCAGCCACCTGATTTTGAAGGCGACACGAACCCATCCGGCTGGAGGGCTCTCACAAGTGCAGGAAAAGCGGCCCCCGGAGCCCGCTTCCGCACGAAGGCAGACGGGCCTGACTTCACGCCCGGAACGAAACCGCCAGGCAAGTCTGCACCGAAAGCGAAGCCCGCGCCGGCAAAGCCGTGACGATCCTCACACCAGCAGTTCCCGGATCGGCTCATGGGCGGGATCGGCCATGGGGAGCTTTTGGCCGCCGATGAAGAACTGACCGCTGCTCTTCACGCCGAGGGCGCTGAGATAGGTGTGGAAGAGCTCGCCGGTGTCCACCTGGCGGTCGGTGACTTCGGTGCCTTTGTCGTTCGTTTTTCCGATCACTGCGCCGGGAACGATGCCGGCCCCGCCGAGGCAGATGGACCAGGCCTTGCTCCAGTGGTCGCGGCCATAGAGAGCGTTGATGTTGGGTGTACGGCCAAATTCCGACAGCACCACGACAAGCGTATGCTGGAGGAGTCCGCGCTGCGCGAGGTCATCAATCAGCGTGGCGAACGGGCGGTCGAAATCCCCGAGCTGTTCGAAGTGAAAATTGAAGTTTTCGTTGTGCGTGTCGTAGTTGGAATGCGTGACCTGCACACAGGAGATGCCCTTCTCAATAAGACGGCGTCTCAATTACTGGTGTGGCCTGTTGTTTCACTATTTGTCACCATTCCCGCAGGGACACTTTGCATCACCGGCGCTGCGAAGGAGAGCATACGCCTGCCGGCGGGGTGTGAAAATGGCGGCTGCAATCCGCCACTCTCAATCGCAGCCCGCCACTCCGGGACTGCCGCGCCATTGAAATGCTTAGCAGCTTTCATCGAAAACAGCCCCGGACTTGCCGCCGCCATCCGCTGCGTCCAGCCTTTCGATCCCGGCCACGGCGACTTCACCGCAGAGCTAGCAGTGGGCCGGCACCGATTGTGTGGAGTTCCAGCACCAACTCGTTGCATCCGGGCCCTTGCCTGGTTATTCTCCGGACATGAGCGCACTCCAACAAATCCGACGGCTGCCGCTGCATGACAAACTGCTCGTCATGGAAGCCCTCTGGGATGATCTCTCCCGCAACGTCCGGGAAGTCGAAGTGCCGCAGTGGCACAAGGATGTGCTCGACGAGCGCGAGCGACTCCTCGATGCGGGCGAGGCCAGATTCATTGACTGGGAAGTGGCCCGTCAGGAAATCGAAGCCGCCATCGCATGAGACTGGAGATACTCGATGTGGCCAAAGCCGACCTCATCGAGGGTTTCCGCTTCTACGAAGCACGGGAGGCTGGCCTCGGGCGCTACTTTCTGACGAACCTCTACGCGGATATCGAATCCCTGAAAATCTTCGGAGGCATCCACCGGAAGGGTTTATCGCGAATTCCAGCGCGCCCTCTCCAAACGGTTCCCCTTCGCCATCTACTACACCATCGAAGGCGACACCGTCC
>JANNVM010000257.1:0-5621 GCA_031414455.1 Verrucomicrobiota bacterium | reverse complement strand
CGAAAGCGATCACCGAAGAAGTGAAGATCAGCGGTCTGCGCGGACGGGGCGGTGCGGGATTCCCCACCGGTGTGAAGTGGGGCTTCATTCCGCCGAACAATACCAAGCCCGTCTATCTTATCTGCAATGCCGACGAGAGTGAGCCCGGCACGTTTAAGGACCGTTACATCATGTATCAGGATCCGCATCAGTTGCTGGAGGGAATGATCATCTCGTGCTTCGCCGTCGGTGCGAAACTGGCCTACATTTACATCCGTGAGGAATTCCCTCAGGGCGCGCAAATTCTGGAGACTGCCATCGCGGAGGCAAAGAAGAAGAACTTCCTCGGCACGAACATCCTGGGCAGCGGATTCGATTTGGAGATCTACGTCCATCGCGGTGCCGGTGCCTACATTTGCGGCGAGGAGACCGGCCTCATTGAGAGCCTTGAAGGCAAGCGGCCCTATCCGCGCATCAAGCCGCCGTATTTTCCAGCGGCCCTGGGTCTCTACATGTGCCCCACCATCGTGAACAACGTGGAGAGCCTCTGCCATGTGAAACACATCCTCGAAATGGGTGGCGCGGAATACGCGAAACTCGGCACGCCGCGGAATACCGGCACGCGAATCCTCTGCGTGAGCGGCGACGTGGTGAAGCCCGGCTACTACGAAGTTCAGGTCGGCAAAGTCACGATGGGTGAAGTCATTCACGACCTCTGCGGGGGGCTCAAACCCGGGCGCAAACTCAAGGCCATCATCCCCGGCGGATCGTCCGCCAAAGTCCTGCGCGCAGACGAACGCTTCAATCTCAAGCAGCCCGACGGAAGCTTGAAGGAAATCGGCGTCGAGGACATTCCGATGGATTTCGACACCATTGCCGCGTGCGGCAGCATGGCGGGGAGCGGCGGCGTCATCATTATGGACGACAGCCGCAGCATGATATGGGTGCTCAATAACATTAACAAGTTCTACGCTCACGAGAGCTGCGGCCAGTGTACGCCCTGCCGCGAAGGCAGCCTGTGGATGTCGAAGATCAGCGACCGCCTTCTCGCCGGCAACGCTTCTCCGGACGATGTCGGCCTGCTGGAGAGTGTGGCTTATCAGATTGACGGGAAGACCATTTGCGCGTTCGGAGAAGCCTGTTCGTGGCCGACCGAAAGTTTTGTCGCCAAGTTTCGCGATGAGCTGATCGCCGGCACGAGGCAGGAGAACGCCGCGAAAATCTTCAACGCCGAGAGTGTGGTTGCCGCAGCCGGCCTAAAAGCCGCCGTTTGATCATCCGCCGCGCGCCGCCTGCCACAGACCCCGGAGCATCAACCGTTTCACCTGCGCCCGGGGAATCTTCGCGGCCTGCGGTTGCTGATCATCCGGCTGCGCATCGAGCAGGTCCAGCGTGGCCTCGCCTATCAGCAGCGGGAGCAACGCGGCGAGGCGAAGTCGCACGGATTGCAAAGCCCTAACGTAGTCGTGTCCTGACATCAGCCGTTCCCGCGCTTCTCTGAGCCACCGGCGGCGCACGGTGTGCCAGGGTTTCCAGTCGGGTGCCGGCCATGTAAAATCGTAAACGCCTGCGGCCTCGAGTTCATCCGCAGGCAGATAGCAGCGGCCGGCGGCCATGTCCTTCGGCTGATCGCGCAGGATGTTGAGAAGCTGCAGGCCCTGACCATAACGTTTGCCGAGTCTGGCCATTTCGTTGCGGGGCAGGGAAGCGCAGCGCGGGAGATGGAGCAGACAGGCATCCGTCCAGAATTCCCCGACGCAGCCCGCGACGAGCCAGGTGTATTCGTCGAGTGCTGCTGCGTCAGGGAGCGCCTGTGAAGCCGCGAGCTGAGAGTCAGGTGCTGAAAGCGGGAAACGTTCGAGGTCGAGCGATTGCCCCCGGATGATACGTTGCAGGACGAGACGGATCAGCGCCGCCTCCGCCGCCCCGCAGGACTTCAGAGCGCTCCAGCACTCCGGCAGCCGTTGTAAAAGGGTTCGTTCGCCGGCGTGGTCCACGTTTTCGGAGAACGCCGCGGCCTGCGCGAAGAAGGCGTCATCCGCCCCGTTCTGCACGGCATGGTTGAAAGCCGTCAGCAGCGACAATCGTTCCGCTGCGGGTCGCGCCGGCACGTCGGCGATGGTATCCGCCGCCCGCGCCAGGAGGTAGCCGAGGCTCAGTGGTGCCCGCACCGCCTTCGGCAGCACCCGCAGGCTCAGGTAGAACGAGCGGGATACGGCCGCGAGCAGTCCGGTAGTCAGGGGAGTGGCGGCGGGAGCGGTCATGGAATGGCGATTGGCGTTTTTAGGGCGAAGCCGGGATTTCGCCAGTGAAGGAAATATCTTGCCGCCGTTCCCTGCCTGTGTTGCCTTCCGCCTGTCCCTGCAATCCTCAACTTCTTCATCCCATGTGCTGTTTCTCCCGCCCGGTCAAAGACGTCAGCTCCACGAAAATCTTCGCCCGCTGGACTTCGGCGGATGCCGGAGTGCTCCGGCAGTGCGTCGTCTATCAGATGAATTATTCCGCCGTCGAGGATCTCGCGATGGTCCTTCCGCTGCCCGTCGCTGCCGGCAGCGGTGAAAAAGCGGTGACGTTCATTGATCTCGAAAGACACGCGGACGTCTTCGACAAACTGCACCTCTGCTTTCCGGTGCCTCCGCCTCCTGACGTGAGATCCGCTCCGAAGTCCTTTCCCCCCGTGGCGGCAGAAGCAAAACTGGAAGTCGTCCAGGTCGGTGCCTTCGAGGCCTCGTTCGTTCCCACGCTGAAGGACTTCGCGCGCCTCGACGAGCGCTTCCGTTTGCCCGCCGGCACCTGGGAGGCGCTGCCGCAGTATGCTGCCTGGGGCTTTGCCGTCTTCAAACTGAAGCCGGCCGCCAAGACCGTGCATCCCATGGCCTTTACGTTTCCTCACGCCAAAGAGACGCGCGGTCTCTTCTTTCCCACCGTCCACATCCACGACGGCAAAGTTCACAAAAAGGCGGAATTTGACCACACGCTCTACGCACAGCAGTCCACGCTCCACCCGGCGGCACTCATGACATGGGACGAATCACCAGGTCTCGCCGGCGGTGTATTCAAAGACGACTGCAAGTCGCTCGTGGACCTCAAAGGGCATGTCCATCGCCGCAGGATGAACGGCAAGCTGGCAAACGATGACGTATGGGCCTGACCCGGGCGCTCATCGTGCGGCTTCTTCAGCGAGGGACTTCCAGATTCCTTCTCTAACCAGGCATGTCCGCCAACCCGCGGCGCGGGAAGGCGCGATGTCATTCTCAATGCTGTCGCCTATCATGAGCGCTTCGTGGGGCGCGATGCCAAGGCTGGTGAGTTGTTCGGTGAGCCGGGTGAAGACGCGCGCTGACGGTTTGGCGAATCCGTGATCGCCCGAGAGAAAGCAAAGCTGCGGATGAAAGTCGCTCAGAGAGAAGCCTGCGGCGGTCATTTCGTCGCGGGTGTAGTGCTGGGCATTGGAAGCGAGTCCTGTGAGGATGTCGGCGGACCGGATTGCCGCGAGAGCCTCAATGGCATGGGGCAGCGCGGTGCAGGTGCGCTGGCAGGCAGCATGAAGGCTGCTGAGTTGAAGGGCATGCCTGTCGTCCATCCCGGGAAGGCTGGTGCGCATGACGGCCAGCCAGTCCACCTCCGGAAATGGTTCGCCGCCGGCGTGCCGGGCCGCGTGCTGTAATTTCACAGCCCTGGTGCAGCGCGCATCAAATTCCGCCAGAGTCAGCGGCCCGCCGGCAATGGACTGACAACCCTGGAGCCAGCGCGCACCGGCATCCCGGGGCGGCGGCCCGGGATGGAGCAGCGTTCCGTAAATGTCGCAGATCACCGCGCGCACCGGGCCTTTTGCCAGGATATTATCGCCTTGAACCATGCGAAAGGAGAGGCCCGAATCCCGCGCCGGCAAGCGGCCGATTGGCGAATCATTTGTTTCGAAAGGGATTGGAAGTAGCGCAGGTTGCAGGTTGTGGCGAAGCCGGCTTGCTGCCGGCAGGTAAACACCCCGCCCTTGTCCACATCTCATCCCCGGATAATGAGGGAATCCGGGCTCTCCCCTAACTCTCTGCATTCTCCATTTTTCATTCTGCATTTCCCAGATGGCTAAAGAAAACCTCGACCGCCTCGAACAGTTCGGCATAGACGTCATTCTCGGACGCCGCCGCGGGTTCAAGGCTTCCCTGCTGCGGGGCATGCTCAATGGACTGTCGCGGCTTTTTCACAGTCTGGTTCAGGGCCGGCTGGTGCTTTTCCGTCACCGCATCAAGACGGACTACCACCTGGGGGCCACGGTCATCAGTATCGGTAATCTCACGGTCGGCGGCACCGGCAAGACACCGGTCGTGGAAATGCTCGCGCGGCGTCTCCAACTGGAGGGCCGGCGCGTCGGCATCCTCAGCAGGGGCTATAAACGGGTGAAGCCAACGGTGAAGGAGCGTGTCCGGCACAAACTCAAAGGCCAGGAGCACGAACCACCTCCCACCGTCGTCAGCACCGGCACGGAAGTCCTCGGGGATCCCCTTCATGCCGGTGACGAGCCGTTCATGCTCGCACGCAATCTCCCGGGCGTCGCCGTCGTGGTGGACAAGGACCGCGTGAAGGCCGGGCGCTGGGCGGTGCGCGACTACAATTGCGACACCCTCATCCTCGATGACGGTCTGCAGTATTTGAAACTGCGCCGCAAGCTCGACATCGTGCTCGTGGACCGCACGGCACCCTTCGGTAATGAATTTATGCTGCCGCGCGGAACGCTGCGCGAGCCGCCGCGCAATCTTCGCCGCGCCAGCCATATTTTTCTCACCAAATGCGATGGCGGCGACAACGCGGAAATCATCGCCCGCCTCCGGCGCTACAACCGCACCGCCGCCATCATTGAGTGCCGCCACCGGCCCATGCACCTGCAGAATCTTTCCGATTCCGCCGACACGCAGCCGCTCGAATGGCTCAAGAACCGCAAAGCGGCCACCATCTGCGGTATCGCTGTGCCGGAAGGATTCGAAGGCATTCTGACCCGCCTCGGCGCGGACCTCGTCCTGACCCGCCGCTACACGGATCACCACCGCTACAGCGAGGATGAAATCAACGAGTGCATCCTTCATGCCGATGACATGTTTGCAGATTGCGTCGTGACCACGGAGAAAGACAGTGTGCGGTTCCCGTCGCTCGAGAAGACGCTGCTGCCCGTTTACTTCCTGCGGGTGGAGATCGAAATCCTCTCAGGTCACGAGGCCTTCGAGGACTGCATTAACCGGATCTGCCGTCCGTCCGTTGTCGTTCCGCCGATGAAGCTTCTCTGATTCATGACATGCCGCATCTTTTCCGCCCCGCCGTGACGCTGCCGCTCGCCGCCAGGTGATTTCCCGTTGCCCGGCCATAGCGGGCAGGGCAGGGGAGCGGCATGAGTGTTTCCGAAATCATCGAGTCGCTGTGTGCAGGCCGGTCGCTGGGGGCCGCGGGGATCGAAGCCGCGGCAGCCTGTCTGTTGGATGCGGATGCCGATGTGGCCCAAAAGGCGGACATGCTGCGGGCTCTTTCCCGCAAAGGCGAAACGCCGGAGGAGATCGCGGGATTTGTGAAAGTCTTCCTCCGTCACGCGGTGCGTCCGCCGCTGGATCTGACAACGCTGGGGCGGCCTGCGGTGGACGTTTGCGGCACCGGCG
>JANNVM010000256.1:0-3589 GCA_031414455.1 Verrucomicrobiota bacterium | reverse complement strand
AATCAATTGCCGGATCCGCTGGTGGTGCCGCTGGCCGAGCCGTTCACGCTGCCCGTGAATTTGTCCGGCGACACGCGCTGGAAGCCGGAGGCGGCGACCGGCAGCATCGAAGGACAACCGGAGATTAAGGCGGCGCGCGCGGACGCCGCGTATGCCCTGGCGTTCCCGCCGCAGAAGAAGGACACGGAGATTTTCGTAAAGGTCGGAGACGTGCGGAAGACGATCGCCGTGCAGCCGCGCCCGCGTCCGGAATTAACCGGCCTGAGCGTTAAACTCAAACTGCCGGACTACCTGCAATATAAGAGTGAGCCAGTCACGGAAGTGCGCGGCGACATGGTAAGCCTGCTCAAGGGCGCGCAGGCGATATTCGAGGCGACCGCCAGCCGGGAGCTGGCCAACGCTCAAATTGACGGCGCGCCGGCGAAGACGGACGGCGGACGGATTATCAGTACGGCGCAGCCGGTGGATGCGGAGCGGAAGGTGACGTTTACATGGAAGGATTCGCTCGGCCTGACCGCACGCGTGCCGCTCGTCGTTAAGGTGCAGCCTGCGGAGGACGAAGCACCCAAGCTCGTGGCTCGCCGGGAGACACAGGAGCAGGTCGTCCTCGATTCTGAAGTCGTCGTTTTTGAAGTGAATGCGTCGGATGATTTCGGGGTGAAGCAGATGGGCCTCGAGTGGAAGGGCGTCGAGGACGGCACGAAGGGCGAAAAGGCCAAAGGATCGAAGGTGGCCGGTGCCGGTGCGCCGGAGACGAAGGCCGTGGAGTCGCGTGCGACGTTCTGTGCGACGCGCGAAGGCGTCGCCCCGCAGTCGCTGGAGTTGCGTGCATGGGCTGAAGATTACCTGCCAGGCCGCGACCGCAGCCGCAGCGCATCCTTTGTGTTGCATGTCCTGAACAAAACGGATCATGCGCTCTGGGTGACCCAGCAGATGAGCAAGTGGCTCGAAGCCGCGAAGGAAACTTACGAGCGCGAGCAGCAACTGCACGCGACGAACAAAGAGATGCGTGCAATGAGTGCGGAGGAACTGGACCGTCCGGAAAACCGCCGCAAGGTTGCCGCGCAGGCGTCGGCGGAAAATGCGAATGCGGAGCGTCTGAATTCTCTAACGCAGGCGGGCCGTAATCTCGCCGAGCAGGCGACGAAGAACCCGGAGTTCGATGCTCCGCGGCTGGAATCCTGGGCGAAGATGCTGCAGTCGCTCCAGGACATCGCGGCCAACCGGATGCCGGGCGTGGCGGATCTCTTGAAGCAGTCGGCGGATGCCAAAGCCGATGCGAAGATGGCCCAGGGCGGCAAGCCCGGCGATCCTTCGCAGAATCCCAACGCGAAGCCCGGCGAATCCGGCAAACCTGGCGATCCGGGTGAGTCGAAGCCCGGTGAAAATCAGACTGCACAAAATCTTCCTGGCGATCAAAAGCCCGGCGGAAAGCCCGGCGCGCCGGACGACAGCAAGAGCGCGCCCAGCATCGCCCAGGGCCCGCAGGCGCCGGCAGGAAGCAAGCCGCCGGATGAAAAGGATCCTAACGCCAAACCGGTGGAGAAAGCGCCATCCATTAAGCTGACGGAAAGCACGATGAACAAGCCGGAGGATCAAAAGGACGAGAAACCCGGAGCACCGAAACCGCCCAGCGCCGGCAAGCTCGGACTGCCTTCGAATTCCCTTGCCGCCGGTCCTTCCAAAAAGGAAGACGACCCGCCGCCGCCGGAGTCTTCGGCACAACAGCCGCTCGATCAGGGCGTGAAAGATCAAAAGGCATTGCTCGCGGAGTTTGCCAGAGTTTCCGATCAGTTGAGCGAAATCCTCGCGAGCCTTGAGGCCAGCACGTTTGTCAAGCGCCTCAAAGCCGCATCACGCGAGCAGCAGTCCCTGGCAACGGGCATCAGCGCGAAGACCCTGGATGCTTTTGGGGTGACTCGCGAGCCCGCGAAAAAGTCCATCCAGGAGCTCGCCGAGGAAGAAAGGAAAGAGCTGGAAACAAAGGTCGCTGGATTCGTGGACGGCCTGTTTGGTAAAATAAAGCCGATGCCGGCAGCGGTAGCGAAGGAGGAAAAGAAGCCGGCGAAGGAAGCGCCGTTCGTCACCACTTATGCGCCGCTGGCTTCCAGCACCGCGAAGTCGCAGAGCGACCTTGTGAAAGTCATTCAGACCGATCTGGAGGCTTACTATCAGCGGAAGCCGGTGACCTATTTTAAGAAAGTGCTCGGCGAAATGAAAACGACGCGGGTGGTGCCCGAATTGAAGCGGGTGGGTGAACGTGCGGAGGACAACATGAGCGGCAATGCCATTCACGGCGCGGAGTACTGGGCCGACACTCTGGACCGCTGGGCGGAAGAGATGGTGAAGGCTGCGTCAGGCTTCACATGAGAGTCCTGCGGAAAAAGCGGTGACAGTTTGCCACCCGAAATTATTCTCAAAGTTATGCAGGCGCTGCGCGACGAAATGAAACTCCGCGACGAAACCCGTGAACTGGACAAGAGCCAGGCGGCGATCGAGAAGGAGGAGTTCGCGTCCCGTGCCCGAAAGCTCGGTACGGAGCAGGATCGCATCAAGGAGCACACGGATACTGCCATCGGTGACATCGAAGCCCTCGAAGGCGGTCGCCAGAAGTTCGGTAAGGAAATCCAAATGCTGGGCCAGGTGGTGGTCGTGATGGAGGAAGCCGCCGGCATCCTGCGCACGCCGGACGCCAGCGCTCCGGCCATCGCTGCGGAGACAGAGGCCATAGAGTTGCTCCTGGCCACGAAGCGCCAGAATCCGGGTAAAGGCGGCGGCGGCGGCAGCGATCCCGGCGGCGGCGGCGGTGCGGCACGGGCGTCATCTGTGGCGCTTGCCGACCTTGGCCCCGGCGGTGATGCGGACAGCAGCATCCGCGCCCGGCCCGTTGGCCAGGCCACCGGCCGCGCCGGCAAGGAATTCCCTGAGGAGTTCCGATCCGGCCTGGATTCTTACTTCAGCAATCTTGAAGGTACCGGTAAGCCATGAGCCGCATCTGTGTCCCCGGATTGCTCGCTCTCCTCGCCGCCTTTCCTCACCTCTCGCGCGGCGGGGACGAGGTGGATTGGTGGGGCGAAGGGAAAATTAAGATAGCGCTGGATATCCCAAAACTGCCTGTGGAAGCGCAGGGGGAGTTGAACGACATGGCCGTCGCCGAGGCCGGATTACAGTTGGTGATGAAAAGGGATTTCAACCTTGTTTTCGATAATGCCCCGGTCGTTCAGGGAGCCTTCGTCCAAGCTGTCAGGATCCTCGCGGGTGATCCGTTCGCGGGACCGCAGGACGTCGTCGCGGACGAGGCTGACGAAGAGGAATCCCCCCCCCGCGAACTTTCCGATGACGAAAAGAAGGCGCTGGAGGCCCTTGTGAAGAAAGCCGTGGAGGCGCGGCGCAAGCAACTCACCAAAGCGATGGAGTCTCAGGTGGAGGCTGAAGTGAAGGAGGCGAAGCTCGACAAGGCAGCAGAGAAAAAACTGAAGGCATGGATGGCAAAAGCCGTGGAGACCACGATGCCCGCGTGGGAGAAGGAATTCCGCAAGTATATCCAGCCCATCGTGGAGCAGTCCGACGACGGTGCCAGGGGGATTGA
>JANNVM010000255.1:0-11055 GCA_031414455.1 Verrucomicrobiota bacterium | reverse complement strand
CGGACCATGTGCCGCCATGCGCGGTCGCCGAATTCAAGGCGGTATTCGGCATTCGATTTGATGCGCGGGTGAATGAGGACGGGCGGCGCGAGGGAGGGCGCGGTGATGGGGCCGCTGGGATTGAAAAGTGTGGTGCCGCCGGTGATCCGGTCTTCGTTTTCGTGCCAGAGGATGTTCTCCATGTCCCACGGCATGGCTTTGAAAGTGCCGCCGGGAGGACGGATGAAGTAAACGTTCTTCATGTAGCGGGCGGCGTCGGAATTGTCGTTCGCCCAGTCGCGGTGGCCGCCAAAAGTCTGCCAAATCATGTAGTCGTGGAACCACGGGAGATCGAGCCAGGTCTTGAGTGTCTCATACTGGGCATTGGTCCACGCGAGGACCAGCACGGCCGCGGTGGGCGGCACGTTGCGGTCCTGAGTGGCCGAGCCGCCGGTCCAGCCCAGCAGGGTCTTCATCGCGGACCAGACGGTCCATGTGCCGCTCTTCAGCGAGGCGGAACGGTTGTTGAGCACGGCATCGTTTTTCTGATCAATGACATCATGGAGGTGTTTGTCGCCGCCGAGGTAACTGGAGGAAAAATCCTCCGCTTCGTCCTCCATGAGTTCATAGCTGCCCCAGCAGACGCCGTTGATGAAGAAGTTCACGAACCGGTGATGGCTGGCCACGCGGCCCATGTCGCGGAAAGAGTTTTTGCAGAACGCCTCGCGGATGCGGATGCCGCGGGGGCGCTGGCTGGAATCATTGCTGACCGGGCTGCCGTCGGCGCCGCTCTGGTGCAGCCAGCTTCCACCGAAGTCACCGCGCAGCACGAGCTTGTCCCACTTTTTCACGGGCGAGTCGGGATAAAGGTCCGCCTCCAGATTACCCGCGCCGTACTTGTCTTTGAAGCGAACAGTGAAGCCGTGCTTGGGGTTCTTGAAGGGATCGCGGCTGGCATTGCCGTGAAGGTCTATGCCGCAGTCCACGACGAAAACCGTCTTGCCGTCCGGCTGCATCATTTCCAGCGAGCAGGCCTTGGTCATGTCCGTTTTCACGCCGGCACTCGAGTTAGGATACAGCGGCGCGGCGGGATTGCCATTGGCGGCGGCACCGGCCTGGCCATTCGGATAGGTGCCGAAGAAGTCCGTGCTCTTGATGACGAGGGAGAGCGCGGGCAGCGTCCGGAGCGCGGACTTGATGCGCTCAAGGTTCGTCTTCCCGTTCACCGCATCCACCGCGCCGGCGTCGTTGTAGCGCGTGGGGTCGGCCCAGACTTTCGGATCCATGCCGTAGTCGGCGGGAATCTGGCCGGCGGAGAGGTTGTTGGAACCGGTTGCGGTGCCGGTGGGGAATCCGGGCAGCGTCTGCGCGGCGGTGAAGGTGCTGTTGAATCCCCATGCGATGGGCAGCGGGCTGCCCCCGGGCGCGGGCGGCTGGGGATTGGCATTGTCAGTGGCGCTCGCCGGATTGTCGTAGGGCGGGCCCGGCTGATGCACCACCTGGTCAGGGAACAGATAAGTGTGCGTGACGGCCCGGCTGGGGACCAGGTTCTCCCCAAACGCTGCGACGCGCAGCACGGTAGTGCCGGTGATGTTCAGCAGCGTGGAGTAGGGTGTGCTGGAGACGAGCGGCGGGCTGCCGTCAAGCGTGTAGCGGATGACGGCCCCGGGTTCCTGACAACTCAGCACCACGACGAACGCCTCATTGAAGAAGCCTCGCCCCACGCTGGCGGTCGGCTCCGGCGTGAGTCCGATGAGGGTGCTCGTGCCGTTCACCGCACCGGCGGGAGCCGGCGGCAGGGTGCCGGCGACGCCGTCTGACGTGGGCACGGTGTAAGCACCCTGCGAAACCGTGGGCGGGGAAAAGTAACGCGCCGCGTCATCCGTGCTCTGCGCCCCGTAGCTGTAATCGTAGCGCTGCGGCGGATAGTTCACCCATGACGAGGCGGCCGTTGTGGCCGGCGCATCCGGCGGGAAGAGTGCGAGCGTGCCGCCATTGGCGCTGAGTCCGAAGTTCGTGTGCAGATTTCCGGAGACCGGCTTGCGATCCTTGGAGGAAGCGAAAACGAGCAGCCGCGCGCCAGCAGCGAGAGGGCGCGCCGGGAAGACCCACTGCGCGGGCCTGGTCGCGTCATCCGTGAGCGACCAGCCGAGGAGATTCACCGGTGAGGCGCCGGGATTGTAGAGTTCGATCCACGACGAGAGGTCCCAGTTTTCATCGCGTGTGCCGTCGGTGTCGCTGCCGGCCATGACCGCCGTCCCGGCATTCGCGGCGAGGAACTCTGAAATTTGCACCGTGCCGGCACTCGCGGCCCGGGTGATACTCCAGCCTGCGCCGCCAAAGGCATTGGCCGCGCTGTCGGCGATGCCGTGACCGCCGGCCCATGTGAAATTCACCGCGCCTTCCACCGGCTGCGTAAAGGTGAAAACGTATGGCCCGGCGTTATCGCCAGTCACCACCGTGGCCGCCGTGCCATTCACCAGCAAGTCCCCCGCCGTCACGCCCGCGACCGGCTCACTGAACGTCACGACCGCCCCCGTGAGCACGCCGGCCGTGGAACCAGGAGCCGGCAGGACGTCATCCATTTCCTGCCCGGCCACAGTGGTGCGAATTTTCCCCAGCGCGGGCGCGATGGTATCCGTGAGGGTGTAACTCCAGTCGCCCGGCGTCACGAACGCCCCCGTGCCAATGCCGGCGATACTTTGATCAGTGTCCCACCCCAGCGTGATGGTGCCGGGTGGAGGTTGTGGAAACGAAAACACATACGGCCCGGCACCACTGCCCGTCACGCTCACGATCGGCTCGCCATTCACGCTGAGGTCGGAAGCATTCACGGCTGTGACCGGCTCGCTGAAGGTGACATTCACACTGGTGATGCTGGAAACCGTGGAGCCTGGGGCGGGATCGAGCGTGGTCACCGTGGGCGCGGCGGCAGCAGGCGAGGCAAAAGCGCAGCAGCAAAGCACGCGAAGAGTTGAGCGGAAGCAGTTCATATGGGTGCTGAGGGAGGAACGGCGGAGCTTGCGCCGGGCATGGTCAAGACAGATACAAAAAAGCCGGAGCATCGCTGCTCCGGCTTCGGAATGGTTAGAGCCGGCGGCTCAGGCGCGGCGCCGGCGGAGCAGTGCGAGGCCGGCAAGACCGGCGAGGGCCGCAGAGGCGGGTTCCGGGACGGCAAAGGGCGTGACGTCAGCCCAGGCGGAGCCGACCCGGAGTTCATCGAAGTTGACAATACCGGCACCGTTGGCCTGCTGGTTGCCACCAAATGGACGGATCCTGTTGAGGTCAGACATCGTGAGGGCGATGTCTCGTGTATCAATCACGATAGCACTGGGCACATTCGAGCCCTCCGCATCAAGGGAGGGGTTCACGAAATAAGTGAGGCGTTCGTTAACGCCGTCCCAGTTCAGTTCGATTTTCAGGACACTGAGGGCCGCGGTCTGGATGTTCGTGTTGCTGTAGTGGGCGAAGGTCGCGTCTCCCACCTGACCGTTGCCTCCATTACCGCCTGTGAAAAATCCCCACATGTAATTCGCGCTGTTGCTTCCGATCGGCAAACCGCCGGCGGGTGTATTCGTCCCGTGGCCCATGCTGACACGCTCGGAGGTGCCGGCAAAAATGGCCAGATTGACTGCCCGTGAATCCAGCGGAGTGCCGATGCCACTGGCAATTTTCTGCCCCAGAACGGAAAAATAGAGTGTGGTTGCTCCGGCATATTGGGATGAATCAATGGTGCGGAAGTTGACGGCGGTGCCGGCCGTGCTGCCGTCCATGCGGGCCATGTTGCCGGAGGTGATCAGTGTGCGTCCGCCGCCGTCGGTGTAGGAAAGCGCGGGGGCGAGGATGTCGCCATCGTTGGCCACGTTATCATAGGTGGTGGTGAAGCCGGTTCCGCCATTTTGGCCAGCCAGACCATCCACGCCGATGGGGTAGTCAAAACCTTCATAGGCAAAGAGTGTGGCGTGGGACGTTACCGGCAGGGCAAGCGCAAGGGAGAGGATTAAGCAGTGTCGTTTCATTTTGATCGAATTGTGGTTTCCAGCGCGCAGATGGGTGCTGGATTAAGATCGTGTTTTATACAGGTGACAATTTAGACACAATGTTTTTCATGCTTCAGATGCATGATTTTCCGGCAATCGCACTGTAAAATCCGGCGGTCCCGAGGGCTCAGGCCAGCAATTCCAGCGCCCGCTGGACGATGCCTTCGACCGGCCAGAGCCGTCCGGTGCCTTCATAGCCGCAGGCGAGCATGCCGTCGTCGGGGCCGATGAAATGGTGGCGCCAGGCGCGCAGCGTTTCCACATTCCGCACGGTGGCCGGGTGCGACCACATTTTGCCGTTCATGGCCGGGGCGTGAAGAATGGGAGCCCGTGTGGCGAGAGTGATCGCTGTCAGGGCGTCGTCCGCGAGGCCGGCGGCCAGCCGGGCGAGCACATTGGCCGTGGCCGGCGCGATGAGCAGCAGGTCCGCGCTGTCGGCGAGTTGGATGTGGCCGGGCCGCCAGCTTTGTTTTTCATCGTAGAGCCCGGCGACCACGGGATTTCTCGTCAGCGTCTGGAGCGTGAGCGGTGTGATGAACTCCTGCGCGTCCGTCGTCATGATGGCGGTGACGGAATGGCCGGCTTTGGTGAGCAGGCTGGCGACGTCCGCGGCCTTGTAGGCGGCGATGCTGCCGGTGATGCCGAGAAGAATGTTCTTTTTCATACCGGATAGTTTGCGCCGGGATGCAGGCGGCGGCTGCGGTGGCGTTCGGCGTGGAGGATGCTCCGAAAGGCTGCGAGGTCCGCCTCCCTGGTGTGACTGATCAGCGTGTAGGTATAGCGGCGCCAGTGCCTCATTTCGGCGACGGCATTACTGAGGCGCAGCGCGAGTTCCTCCTCCGCCTCGGAACGCCGGCCCGCGAGCCGCGCGCGAAGATCCTCCATTCCCGCGGGCATGATAAAGACATCCACCAGGGCGCGCCGGATCACTTCATCCTGACACTCCCGCAGTTGTGCTGCGCCCTGAATGTCCAAATCCAGAATCACATCCTGCCCCGCGGCCAGCGCCGGGAGCACTTCGCTCTTCATCGTTCCGTAGTGTCGCCCATGCACCACGGCATGCTCCAGAAATTCTCCCGCGGCCACTTTCGTCACAAATTCCTCTTCTGTCAGGAAAAAGTAATCCCGTCCGTGCTCCTCGCCCGGACGCTCAGTGCGGGTGGTACAGGAAACCGTGTGATACACCGGCTCCACCGCCGTCGCGGCACGGCACAGCGTGGTCTTTCCGCTCCCGGAAGGGCCGGAAACAACAACAAGAAGACCTTCGCGCGGTGGATCAGGGGTCATGAATCAAATGAAGAATGAAAAATGCAGCGACTCAGCCTTTGGCATTATTGATGATGGTGACAAAGATGGCGGTGAGTTGGCGGGATTCGTCGAGCAGGCTCGCCATTTTCGCAGTGGTGACGGTGTCCGACTCCACCAGAAGTTCCAACCAGTATTGTGTCTCGTCGAGTTCCTTCAGGCAGTCACCCATTTTTGGGATAAACTCCGGCCGGGAGCGCCCGCGGTTCGCCTCTCTGTAGTTCGCTCCGACTGACGTCCCTGAACGCAGCGCCTGCTTGCCCAGCACCTGCGCCACCGGCTCCTTCGGCAGCGACGAATACATCCTGATGATTCTCAGTGCGAAGGCCGTCGTCCGCTCCTTCAAGTCATAAGGCCTCTCTTCCACCGAATCCTCTCCGGCGTCTTGATTCACCTCATCAGGCTCTAGTTCGTCATTCATCATTTTGCATTTTTCATTCGACGTTCTGCACCTGTTCGCGAATCCGTTCCACCTCCGTCTTTCCCGCCACCACGAGGTGCGCGATGCCGGCATGGTTCGCTTTGCTTCCCATGGTATTGATCTCGCGGTGCATTTCCTGGGTGAGAAAATCCATCGGGCGCCCTGACGGCTCGGGGCTTTTCAGCAGCCGGGCAAATTCATCGAGGTGGCCGCCGAGGCGGGAGATTTCCTCACTGATGTCACAGCGGTCGGCGAAGAGCGCGATTTCCTTGAGCAGGCGCTCGTCATCGAGCGGCAGCGGCAGACCGGCATCGTGCAGGCGTTTGCGCATGGCCTCGCGCTGGAGTTGCGGCACGCGAGGGGCCTCGCGCTGAATGCCTTTGAGCACATCGCGCACCACTTTCAGGCGCGTCTCAATGTCCTTTTTGAGGTGCGACCCTTCGCGAACGCGGGCTTTGTCCCATACCGCGAGCGCTTTGGTGAGGGTCGCTTCGATGAGTGGCCGGATGTGCTCCACGGAATGGTCCGCGCCCTCTGTCACCGTGAAAACTCCCGGTGCGCGCAGCATCACATCCGCGCTGACGCCGCGGCTGCCGAAATACTCTGCGTCCAGCCTGGTCAGGGCTTCGGCGTATTGCCGCGCCAGCCCGTGATCCACCCGGAGCGAAGCCCCGCTCTCGCCCGCCGCATCCAGACTCACCTGCACCTGGAGCCGCCCGCGGGAAATCGCCCCCGCCACCAGCTTCCGCAGCTCCGCTTCCAGTTCCGACCATTCCCTCGGCAGACGAAGGTCAATGTCACTCTGCTTCCGGTTCACCGAGGAAAGCTCCACGGCACAGCGCAGTCCCTGCTCGGTGGACTCCGCGCGGCCAAATCCTGTCATACTCTTCATCCCGCCATCTGTTCACCTCTCCGCGGTCCTGGCAATGCAAGATTTCCGGCACCGCATTGTCCCGCATCCGTCCGCAATTTCCTCCCGCCTTCCACAGGATCACTGTCCGCAGCGCCTCTTGCCAAACTGTCCAGATGGACACAGATTAATACTGCACCCCTGACACTTGCGGGCCATTGCCGCCGCTTCCAGGAATGCCGAAGCCGAGCCGTCTATATGACCGCGCTTGTAGCTGGAATCCGAATGACTCCACGACATTTCCCTGCATTTCGCGGCATTCTCCAAGCGCGCAACGAGGCCCGCCAGTGCAGGAGAGCAAGCGCGCTGCACGTCAACTGCGGGGTCGCTGACTGCTTCCAATGTTTTGGTTCCATTCATGGATTCAATGTGCTTTCATTGATTCAGTGCCCCCGGCAGTGCCGTGAGCTTTGACGGTCGTTCGCACAGATTTCTTGATGATCTCCGGCATGCCGGCGTTCCTGTCAGCCGTGAGAACCTCGCGCCAGCGGCGATTCGTCTGTGGGGACCGTAGACGAAAACATGTCTCCGCTGGCAATCCGCAATCAGTCAGCTACTCTCCGGGTATGGACCCCATCCTGGAAATCACCATTGATGACGACGATCCCCGTTACCTGCAATTTCTTGAGGAGCAGGCCGAGGACCGCCGGCGCTGGGCCGCGTCTCCCGAAGCCAGAGCTGAGATGCAGAAGCTCTACAATACGCCCTGCCCGGACTGGGCTCCCGCTCCAAAGATGGCCCCGCTGCACTACAAATTCGTGACATGGCCGAGTTAGTAACACTGGACCTGTTCGAGAAGGCGCTGCGAAACGCTCATGCGGATGGAGCGGCGTTCATGCTCATCGGCGGGCTAGCCGTCGGTTATTGGGCGAAACGATATGACGTCTTCGACTGGCCAGGGGAGACCATCTACAGCAAGGATATTGACCTCCGTGGTGACAAAGCCGCGTCCTCTCTCGTGGCCATGCGCCTCAAGGAGGAGGGGCATAAAGTGGCCTGTGTGGTGAATGTGAAGCGCAAGGAGCCGCCCGGCCTGGGAATGAACTACGTGGTCCAACTCGACATGAAAGGCATCGGACGCATCTCTGTTGAAGTGCTGGAAAAGATGCCGCTGGTGGACAGCCCGGATGCACCGCCGCGCGGCATCGCGCTGGTAATGGATGATTTCCCCGTCCTTGATCCGCTGAGCCTGATGATTGGAAAGATCCACGCCTTCAACAGCCGCCGGCCCGGGCAGTCGGACAATGACGCAAAGCATCTGGAACTCCTCCGCCGCCTGCTGCCGGCGTTCATGCAGGAAGCCTGCGAGCGGGGACTGGCAGAGGATATTCGAGACCGGACATCTGCCCTGCTGGAGATCCTGGAAACGTGGAAGGTGCCGTTCGAACCCAATGCGCTGGCGGCACTAAGATTGGAACTCCGGCAGCGGGCTGTCTGACTTACAAGGCCGCGGGGATGGCTGTGATGAGTACGGCATCCTGCTGCGGAAAGGCGCTGCGGAGATAAGTCGCTGGAAGTTGTTCCCAATGTAGCCGGCAACCGGTAACAAGCGCAATGCCCGGCGGGAAAGCTTTCTCATTCTATTCATGACGGGACATGGGCTTCGCCTTCCCTGCCAAGTGGCCTCTCCACGCCTCCCGGGTCTCTCAAAAAGTTCGCTTGTCATGAAGACTACTGACCCCTTTATTCCCCCTTGCTTTTCTGCGGCTGAGACAGCCGAACCACGCTGCTCTGGCCAGGAACAAAGAAAGGCCGGTCCTCGTGAAGGAAGACCGGCCCTGAATGGTTTGGGTGTCCCGGAGTAAAGTAGCCGGGCGTTGTTACGAACACGGATCAGTTCACCCTGACCGTGAGGGGATCGCAGAACGGGCCAGTGCCTTTGGCGCGGCGTCGCTCAGACTTCCTCCAGCCGCCGCCGGCGGCGGATCCAGCGGGAGATTTCCACGGGGTCGCGGAGCATGGTGGCGGCGATGAGGCCGGCGGCAGCGCTATTGTGATCGTGATAGAGTGCCCAGGATTCGTGGGCGAAATCGTGGGCATCGCGGTCACGGCCTTCGCGCAGGGCGAGCACGGCGAGCAGGAGGGAATCGTGCGCGGCGTGGAGGATCTGTCCCAGCACGGCGATTTCACAGCCGCAGGCGCCGCAGTGGCTGGCGAGGGAGGGGCATACTTTCCGCCCGCAGGATGGGCACAGGATTCTCATGCGACGGTGACTTTGGCCGGGCGAAACAGAATGCCGTTGAGAAGCCAGCCGGACTGGGTTTCACGGGCGACTTTGCTCCCCGGGGCGGCCGGGCTTTCAGCGGACATCGTTGCGCCGTCAAAATCGGCGCCTTTGGTTTTCACCCGCTGGAGTCCCGCGAGTTTCAAAAGAGGTGTCAGTTGCGGGAGCAGGCCTTTTTCGGTCGCTTCGAGGTGATCGTGCAGATGCACGAGGGCGGTGGCCAGTTGTTGGCCTGTCGCCGCGGCGGACGGCGCAGGTTTTCCTCCGGTCACTTGCTGGAGGGCTTCCGTGGTCTTGCGTGAGGCCCGGCGCATCTCGCTGCGCAGCGCCACCAGTTCGCCGTAAAACGTGAACAGGTCCGGCGGCTCGGGAGGATCGAAGTCCTCGGCGGGGTCTTCGATTTCCTTCAACTCCGCGATGGCATCATCGAGATCCTCTTTCAAATCCTCGCGCCACCCCGGAGGGGCAGGAGACTGCACCGCGCCCGAGGTGTCGCCGGGCTCTTCGTCATCGTCGTCGCCAAAGAAACCCGGCGGATCGTCCGGCCCGTCTTCCCACGGCAGGGCGTCGTCCGGATCCATGCCAGGAGGATCGGAGTCGCCTGGTTTGCGGGAGTCTTCGTCGGAGGGGAGGATCATGGGGGGATGAAGAAGTGGGGGAGGGAAGGGGAAGTAATCAGTGATCGGTAATCAGTGATCGGTAATCAGCGATCAGTCGGCAATTACTCATCACCGATAACCGATTACTGATAACCGATTACTTTCCCTTTACAGCTTGTGGCCAAACTCCTCGCCGGGCTTTACAGAAAGCGCAAAGGCGGTGAGCAGGGCGATGACGTGCTCGACGTCTTTGAGATCCACGCATTCCACGACGCTGTGCATGTAGCGGAGCGGCAGGGAAACGAGGGCGCTGGGGATGCCGCCGCGGCTCCAGAAAATATCGTCGGTGTCCGTGCCGCTGTAGCGTGAGGAGGATTCGTGCTGGATGGGAATGCCGGATTTTTCCGCGCACTTCATGAGTCGCTGCACGACGACGGGATGGCAGCAGGTGCCGTGTGTCAGGGTGGGGCCGGCGGCGAGTTTCACGCTGCCGTGTTTGGCTTTGTCAATGCCCGGCGTGTCCGTGGCGTGTGTTACATCGAGACAAATGGCCACGTCCGGATGCAGGCGGTAGCTGAGCATCCGCGCGCCGAAGCCGCCGATTTCCTCCTGGACGCAGTTCGCCGCGATGACCGTGCAGGGGAGCGACTTGTGTTTCTGGAGCCGGCGCATCACTTCCGCGATGATGAAGCCGCCGACCCGGTTATCCAGAGCACGACCGGCGATGCGGCCCTCACCGAATTCCTCGACGGTGTCGGCATACACGCCGGGATGCCCGGCGCGCAGGCCAAGTTTGGCGACATCCTTTTCGCTGTCCGCACCGACGTCCACGTAGAGTTCATGCACCTCCGGGGCCTTCTCACCGCCCGTCTTGTCGCGAATGTGAATGGCCGTGTTTCCGATGATGCCTTTCACCGGTCCCTTGTCGCCCGCGAAAATCACGCGCCGTCCGCGCGCCGTGGCGTAGTCGCTGCCACCGATCCGGTCCACGTGGATGAATCCCTCTTTGGTGATGTGTTTCACCATGAAGCCGATCTCGTCCGCGTGCGCCTCCAGCATGAGTTTGACGGGAGACTTGCCTTTCAGCGTGGCCCATGCGCTGCCATAGGCATCGTGCTCCACACTGCCGGCGTATTGCTTCACGTAGGCGAGCCATTTTTTCTGGCCCGCGGTCTCAAACCCCGTGGGGCTCGGTGTGGAGAGAAGATCGAAGAGGAATTCTTTGGCTGATTTGTCCATAATGGCGGCGAAGATAGGCACGCCTCTGTCCCGCGGCAAGCCCTGCGGCAACTGACTACAGGAATCCATTGCGGGCCTGTCGGTCCCGCCATTCCGTTGCCGCGCAATGCGGCGGATTCCGTGGCCCTCCTCGGGGTGTTTCATCGGATGGATCGCTGGCCGGAGGGAGCCGCGGCGGGTCGCGCCGGGTGGTGTTCGGATGTGCCAATGTGGATTTCAGCCACATGATTTCGATTGGCAAACCGGCCGAAATTCAGGATAAAAGCCTGGTTATGAAATATCTAACGTTTTCGACCATCGCCAGTCTGCTCGTTTCCGCGGGAGCCGCCGGAGCCGCC
>JANNVM010000254.1:0-3219 GCA_031414455.1 Verrucomicrobiota bacterium | reverse complement strand
CTCAGCAAGACGACAGGAGGACAAATCACGACCTATCAATACGATGCGCTCGGCAATCTGACAGCAGCGACGCTTCCCGCTGGCCAAGCCATTGCATATCTGATCGATGGAGAAGGCCGCCGTATTGGCAAGAAGGTGAATGGCGCTTTGGTGCAAGCATTTCTGTACCAGGATTCATTGCGCCCGGTCGCCGAACTGGACGGTGCCGGCAGCGTGGTGAGCCGCTTCGTTTTCGCCACCCGCAGCAACGCGCCCAGTTACATGATCAAGGCAGGTGTGACCTACCGCATCATCACCGACCATCTTGGCAGCCCGCGGCTGGTGATCAATGTCGCCACCGGCACCGTTGCGCAGCGAATGGACTATGACGAGTTCGGACGGGTATTGAGCGACACCAGCCCCGGCTTCCAGCCGTTCGGCTTCGCGGGCGGGCTGTATGATCGCGATACCAGGTTGATCCGGTTTGGAGCGCGGGACTACGATCCGGAAACAGGAAGATGGACTGCGAAGGATCCGATAGCGTTCGCGGGAGAGGACATCAATCTGTACGAATATGTCACCAGTGACCCTGTAAATTTCATCGATAGCAATGGTCTGGAGGGAGTTCCTGCCGGCGGCACGCTGTGGATTAAGTCAAAGGATACCGCTGTTGTGAAGGAGGCCAATTATTCAGCAGAGAAATTGCAAATTCTTCAGCCAGGTGATGAAGTGAAGTGGATCGAGCGCGATCGCTCGACAGGATTGGAAAAAATTGAGGTAAAACGCTCGGGAGGGAGAGTTTGTAAGGGATACGTCCATCCGTCAAACCTGACGCCAAAGGCCCCTAGCTCCCAAGCAATAGGCCATGATGGCAAGCCCATCAGCCCCCGGGCGGTGGCTTCTTCCGGCGCGGCCACTAGAGGTTAAAGCGAATGCCATAAATCATTTCCGGAAGCCGTGTTAGAGGCGACTTTCACGGGGTCGTCCGTGCCCTCCGTTGAAAATCGCGGGCCGCCTTTCACCAGCAGCCCACCAACTACGGTGCCACACCTGTTTTATCGCGTCCGCAGGACACAGCCGTCTGCAGGGTGACCCCGCCGACAGGAGAACAGCACCGGTCAGTCTCGTTTCACACCGCCCAGGGCACGGAGAGAGGAGCCTGCCCGCAGGCTGCCCCAGGTTGCCTTTTTCGGTCTGATGAAAATTTGACGCGAATCCCTTTGCGCAGTGCGGGGCGACCAGGCACTGTGCGGGCCGTGAATCCAGTCAGGATAGCGAGTATGGCGTCTGCGCCGGCCAGAGACGGCCCGGGCAGAGAGGATTCTGCCGCGATGCGGCGGACGAAGTGTGGACAAGAGAACGAACACCGCGGCCAGGACGGCCAGGCTTTTCCTCCAAACCAGCAACCCCCCATGACCGATACTCTGAACAAACCCACGGTACTTGTGCTCAACCGCCACTGGCAGGCTATTGACGTGAAGACCCCTGCCGAAGCCTTCAGCATGATGGCGACCGGATCCGCGAGCGGGCTCGACATCGGCGATGACGGCATGACCCCCGTGCCGTGGAAGGACTGGCTGACGCTGCCCGTGCGCGATCAGGACCGCCCCGTGCGCACCGTGCGCGGAGCGGTGCGCGCACCGACCGTGATTGTGCTGGCCCGCTATGCGAGAATGCCGCGCCGCCGGCTCAGCTTTTCGCTGCGCGGTCTCTGGGAGCGCGATGGCGGCACTTGTCAGTACACCGGCCGCCGCCTTCAGCCAGGCGAGGGGAACATTGACCACGTCCTTCCGCGCAGCCGCGGCGGACGTTCGTCGTGGGACAACTGCGTGCTCGCCGACAAACGCGTCAATCACCGCAAAGGCAATCGCACGCCGGACGAGGCCGGGCTCAAACTCGTGCGCTCCCCGCAGCCGCCGCGTGAGATGCCGGCCACGGCCTTCATCCGGAATACGCACGCCATTCCTGACTGGGAGATGTTCCTCGGCTGAGGCGCTGCCGTGAACGCACGGCAGCGCCTTACCGGATGCCGGTTTCCCGGGAGCGCAAAATATGCGCAGTCTTCACCAGGGGCTGCCGTGCGGCAGGGATTGGGGATTCGTAATGACGATCATGATCACCATGAAAACGAAATCACTCACCGCCCTGATTCCTGTCTTTGCCGCTGCTGCCGTTAGTCTGACCCGTGCCGGAACCCCGGCTCCCGCTCCCGGCAAGGCACCCGTCACCACTGCGGAGGACTGGCTCTCCTCAGCCATCTCGCCAGTGACGAACCCGATCTTCTTTGAAGACCCCGCCATTCGCAGCGAAGTGCGGCCCATCTACATCCACCACAGCATTGACGACGGCTTCGTCACCGGCGGCGGTGACGTGAATGTCTGGGCGCTTCAGTTCCGTTATGCGTTCACAGACCGGCTCGCGCTCATCGCCACCAAGGACGGCTACATTGACATCGATCTGGACAGCGTCGGCTCATCCAACGGCTGGGCCGACGTTTCACTTGGCTTGAAGTATGCCCTCATCGACGACCGCGCCAATCAGTTCATCCTGACACCAGGCTTCACCTTTGAAATCCCGATCGGTGACAGCGAAGTTTTCCAGGGGAACGGCGACGGGGAGTTGAACCTTTTCGTCTCCGCTGCCAAAGGATTCGGCAATTTCCACCTGACAGGCAGCGCCGGGATTCGCCTGCCGATGGACAGCGACGAGGAAAGCACGATTTTTCACTTCAACCTGATGGCTGACTACAAGTGCCACCGCTACTTCCAGCCGTTTGTCAGTATGTCAGGCATCACGGTGGTCAGCGAAGGCGATGCCATGCCGCTGAACACAGAGGGTTACGACCTGATCAACTTCGGCAGTGCCTATGCTGACGGAGAAACCCAGGTCGTGGTCGGAGCGGGCTTCCGCAGCCACCTGACAAGCTCGGTGGACTTCGGCATCGCCTACGAACAGGCGGTCACGAGTCCGGAAGGCCTGTTCGACGACCGTATTACCGCCGATATCATCTGGCGGTTTTAAGAAAGCTGCTTGTCGGTACGGATGGCGGGCGGGGACTCGTGTGCAATTCCTGCACGCATACTCGCCCGCCATCTCACCGCGCAGTTCCCTCACTTCTTCCACACATCGCCCACACCTTCACCGAACCAGCGGGTGCTCACCACTTTTTGCTGCGTGTAGAACTGCACACCCTCGCGGCCCTGAATGTGGAGGTCGCCGAAAAAGGACTCATCCCAGCCG
>JANNVM010000253.1:0-2301 GCA_031414455.1 Verrucomicrobiota bacterium | reverse complement strand
GGCAACACGCCGCGCTCGGTTCGGCGCGGTTCATCGATCAACTTCCCATCTTTGCCGAGCCGATGTCGCGCTCATTCCTCACGAATGAAAGCGTGCCGTCGCTCCTGTTTTTCCTGATTTTTTTCGCGCACATGCTGCTGCCGCTCTCGATCGGCATTGGGCTCTGGATGGAATGGCACTTAGTTTAGAAGTGATATAAACCCCTGATTAATCGCGCTTTTTCCGCCCCTTGTTCCGGCGATCTACTTCGCAATATTCTCGACGGGGCTTGTTGAGTTGCGCAAATGGTTTTGGTCGGCGTTTCACCGCGCGGGGTTCGCGACGCCCGGGGCGGTCTGGTACCAGATCTTCGGCGAGTGTCCCCAAGAGCGATTCATAGAGTTTCCGCCGACGCTGGCGGGTTCCGGCGACCGCCAGGGCGGCCGAATAGGGGCGTACGGCGTCGATCGTACCCTTGAAACTGATTCTAGTAAGATCCACGGCGTGTTCCCGGGCCGCATCGGCCATGATCCATCGGATCAAGTTATGGCCAATAAGGTATCCATAAATCTCCTTCTCCGCCATCTCAGGAGATTTGGCGCGAAGAACTTCCATTCCCATCGTGGTTTTGATGTCCCGGAGGCAAAGTTCCAGCTTCCAGCGCCGGAGGTACAGTTCTTCAATCATCGGTCGCGGATATTTCTCCACGTCTAGAAGCGTGGTCATCAGAGTTATGATTCCGGGACGGAATCCCTTCCGGGTGACCGTCACGGTGATAAGTCGCACCGTCAGCTCCGGGGCCAATTTGTTCCAGATTCGCCTGGCCAGTGACTTCGGCCGCTGCTCCGGTCGGGTGAAAACCCGGAGCCGTTCGCCGCGGCCAAGCCGCTTGCCCCGGCGGCGGTCTGGATCGCGTGCTTGGTGTAGGCGGGTGACCACATCGATACCACGCGAACTCAATTCAGCTAAGGTGACGTAGTCGCTGAAGCCCCGATCAGCGACAAGGATCGCCCCCTTTTTGATGGTCTTCCAGATGCGTCGGAACAGGCGCAATTCATGCACATGCTTGTTGCCGGTGGCCACCTGGAGAATAGCTCCGCTGGCCAGGCTGAAGAGGACCACAAACTTGATGAGCGGGAACCCACAACCCCTGGCCTGAGAGGCGGATTGAGGAAAAACCCGCTGGGTGGCCTCGGTGTCAGCCGACGAGGTGGTGGATCCGTCCACGGCGAGCACCTCACGATCTAGCCCGGGATAGGTCAGGTTGCCGGCGCGTTGATCGGCGGACCGAGCTGAATCGCTCAGAGCTGATTTGAGCAAAGCAAGGGGAAGCCGGTCCCGGGCGGTAAAATAGGCGCCATCGGAGGAGGAAATCTTGGCGTGGTCTTGGAGACCCAGCAGGGCCTGCAGCTGACGAACGACACCACGGCCGGAGGTTTTCGGTTGGAGTAGCTGCCAGAGAAAGCACCAAAAGGTACGCTTCAGGGTATAGATGCGATTGCGGCTGTTGTCCCCGAAGGGAGCGGAGCCGAGGTCGACATTTGGCAATGCGGGCCCGGCCAGGGCCTCCAGTCCGGAGAGTGTGTGGGACGCTGTGCTCTGGTGGGTCCGACGCAGGCCATAGGCAGCGAGTTGAGCCCGAAACTGTGGAAGAAAGGGTTGACGACTTGACATAAGGGCGGTATATGTACCGCCCTTGTCATTTGAAATCAAATACTTATGAAGAAAATTGTTGGCCGGGAACCAAAGAATGCCGAAGCGGCTTACGGAGACCTTGTGAAGGAATTGAGTCGGACCTCCTGGATTAGCGAAGGATATGTGCAGGACCGTGGACCCGGGGCAGGCGGACCAAAATTTCAATGGACCCGGAAAGTGAAGGGCAAGACGGTGTCCGTGGCGTTGAGCCAGGAACAATTTGAATGGCTCCGGACGGCGATTGAGAACTGGAAACGCATGCAGGACCTGCTCCGGAGGATGCAAATACTCTCCCGTCAGGTATTATTCACAACCCTCCCGGAGCCCCGCCGTCGCAAACGCCTGAGTATAAAAGATATGGGGCTTAACTAAGTGCCATTCCATCCAGAGTCCAACTCCACTGGCTCGTTTGCGGCGGGGAACTTCATCGAACGAAACGGATCGTCAGCGGATACCGATACTCCGCCCCGTCAGCACTCCGAACTGTCGCGATGATCGACAGAATGAGTCCTCCCACGCCGAGGACCATCAAGAGCGGAACCCCGATCAGAACGAAGACCAGAGGGATACAGACCAGCGCGTACAAGTAGAGCGAAAGATGGAAATTCAGCGCTTCTTTGGCGTGAA
>JANNVM010000252.1:0-12654 GCA_031414455.1 Verrucomicrobiota bacterium | reverse complement strand
CCATAGGTCTCCGGAAAAAGAGGATCATCCCGGATGGATTCCTCGCCGGCCTGAAAGAGAGAATGCCCCGCGGTTCCACCAATATTAAGGAAGCCATCGCCTGGTGCGAGCAGAGCAACTCGCCCGCCGCCAGCATTGTCAAAGCCGGCCTCATGAACATGGCCCGCGGCGATTCCTTCGTCGAAAAAGGCATCGAGGATGCCGGAGCCCGCGAGGCGGAGAGGATGAAACGCAGTCTGCGCGGACTGAGCGTGATCATCACGATCTCCCCGCTGCTGGGGCTGCTGGGAACGGTTTATGGAATGATCACCGCGTTTGAAACCTCGACCATGGTCGGCAGCGGCAAGGCCGACCTCCTCGCGCGCGGGATTTATGAGGCGCTCGTCAACACCGGCACCGGCCTCACCATCGCAATTCCGGCGCTGGTCGTCTATCACATCCTCAACTCCCGCATCGATGCGCGGGTGGATGAAATCGAAGACATGGGACTCGAGATCATCGAACACTGCACCGGGCGGAATGCGGTGCCGAAGACCGCGGTGCCGGCCATGGAAACTCTCATGCCCAAAGGCACCTGGTAACCATGCGCATTCGCCGTCAATTGGAGCCCGAGCGGGATATGATCAACGTCATCCCGCTCATTGATGTAATGTTCATTCTGATCATCTTCTTCCTCGCCGCTACCACGTTTCAGCAGGAGGAGCACGACGAAACGGTCAATCTGCCGGAGGCAGGCCAGGGGCAGGCGATCAGCGAAGCGCCGAAGGTCATCATCGTGAATGTGCGGAAAGACGGCAGCTATCTTCTGGGAACCAGGGAGCTGGATCTCGCGGGCCTGCAGAGCGCGCTGCTGGCGGATGTGAAGGAAAATCCCGGCCACAAAGTGCTGGTGCGCGGCGACCGGATGGCGCTGCACGGGCATGTGGCCGCCGCGGTCCTCGCTGCGAAACAGGCCGGGGTGCGCGAGGCGAATCTCGGTTACCAGGCGCGGCCATGAAGGAACGCTCACAGCGATTCCGGCTGATCGTCGCGCTGATGAGCCTTTCGCTGCTTGCCGGCCTGTGGGCGTTCCTGCGCCCTGACCGCTGGCACCTTGAAACCGGCGGGACCGCAGCCCACCCGACGTTCATCCTGACAGGCGAGGTGACTTCGTTTTCAAACCTGCCGTGGCTGACGCGGCTGTGGGACGCTATCATTCAGGTAAAGTGGAGTCTCGCAGGGATTCTGGCGGCGCTCATCCTTTTGCCGTGGCTGCTGCGTTATTTCATCAGTCCGCAAAACCGGCGGACTTACAGCATTCTCGGACGCTCGCTCGTCGCGTCGCTGTTCGTGCACCTGCTGCTGGCGTTTGTGTTCAGCCTGTGGGTGGTTTCCAAAGCGCTCTATGAAGCGGCAAAACCACAGCCGCTGGAGATGGCAGTGGAGGCCGACGCCCTCGCCCAGGAACGGCTGGCTCTGGAAATCCGCGAGCAGGTGACGGTGCTGCCGCCCGCGCCGCCGCAAATGGTGGCCGAAGCCGCCGTCATCGACCGGCGACCGCTGCCGGAAATCGCGATGGTCCAGCCGCCCGCCCAGCCGGCCCCCATCGCGCAGCCTGCGCAGGTGTTTGCCAT
This sequence comes from Verrucomicrobiota bacterium, assembly GCA_031414455.1. Lineage (GTDB taxonomy): Bacteria > Verrucomicrobiota > Verrucomicrobiia > Verrucomicrobiales > V1-33 > V1-33. Next base: position 11,041 of record JANNVM010000252.1, on the reverse strand, counting down.
GGAATCGCAGAAGCCAGCCGAAGCGAAAACGCACGAGCGATTGCCCGCGATGGAACACCGGCTTCCACCGCCGCAACTGACGACCACAGCTCCCGCAGCGATGGAAATGCGCCCTCCAATTGCAGCGGAAAAAGCTCCGGAAATGAAGCCGCTCCCCAGCGCTTCGCCGAATGCCGCGTCGCCCGTTGCCGCCGCGCCGCTCATTTCAGCGCAGCCCGTGCCGGCCCTGCCGGTGTCGCCCGGGTTGAAGGTCCGCCAACAGCAGCCGGCCATGTTCGAATCATTGCCACTCAAGGCCTCCGAGCCGCTGCCGCGTCTCGCCGCCGCCGCACCACCGGTGGTGAAATGGGGGCCGCAGCCGCTCGCGCCGGTGCAGATGGAAAGCGGACGACCCCAGGCCATCGCGGCAAAATCTCCAGAGGTGAAGCCGCTGGCTCCCACCGCCAGTGCCGTCGTCAAAACAGAAATGGCGGCGCAAAATGCCGCGCCGCCGCCGCTGCCTGCTCTCACGACAACCACTCCGCTGCCCGCTGCCCGGCCCGCACTGCCGCCCCAACTTCCCCGGCCCGCCGCGGTGCTTGCGGCCGCACCGCCTGCGGCACTTGCCATCACAAAGATGCCGGCTCTCCCGCCGCGGCCTGACATTCGTATGGAGTCTCCCGCGCTGGTGACCAAACCTTACATGCTGCGCGACCCTGCGGTTAGGGACCGCGTCATCAAGGAACTCGGCGGCACCGAAGAAACCGAAGGCGCCATCAAGCGGTCGCTTGATTGGATCAGCCGGAATCAGGAAGCCGACGGCCACTGGTCCATCACCCGGTTCAGCGGCCAGGGCGGTCACGACGTGGCGGCCACCGGCCTCGCGACACTTTGTTATCTTGGCTGGGGAGCCACGCATCAGAAAGACGGCCCGCATCGCGAGCGCGTGACGAGGGCCATCAAATGGCTCACCGGAAAGATGCGCCCCGACGGCGACCTGCGCGGTGACGGCGGGAATATGTATGACCACGGCATCGCTTCCATTGCCCTCGCAGAAGCCTATGGCCTCACCAAAGACCCCGCCCTTCGCGAACCCGTGGAAAAGCTCACCGCGTTCATCATTCGCGCTCAGAATCAGCAAACCGGTGGCTGGCGTTATCGGCCAGGTGAAGCCGGCGACACATCGGTTATGGGCTGGCAGGTGATGGCCCTGAAAAGCGCGGAACTCGCGGGCATTCCCGTGCCGGCCAAATCCCTGGAACTCACCGACCGCTGGCTCGACTCCGTCGCGGGCGGAAAACACGCAGGCCACTATGGTTATGAAAACCGCAGCCCCAAGCCGGCCATGGTCGCCGAAGCCATGTTTGCCCGTCAACTCCTCGGCACCCCTCGTGAGTCCCCGGAAATGCAGGAATCCGCTGAATATCTGAAGTCGCAAATGCCGGAAGAGAACCGGTTCAGTCAGTATTTTTGGTACTACGGATCCCTGGCCCTCTTTCAGCACCAGGGTCCGGTCTGGGAGGAATGGAACCGCCGCCTCCGTCCGATCCTCGTGTCCTCCCAAAAACGCTCCGGCAACGACGAAGGCAGTTGGGATCCGAAAGGCGAATGGTCCAACGAAAGCGGCCGCCTCGTGACGACCGCCATGGCCACCCTGTCGCTGGAAGTCTATTACCGTTACCTCCCGCTCTATGGCGGCGCGGCGGCGCGATGAATGAGTAGATGCCCGGCGGTGCCACTGGGAGTGGCGGGTTGCAGCCGCTATTGATAGCGATGCCGAAGGCCACTTTTCCAATCGTTTCAGAAGTGCGCGGCGCGTTTGGTTTCAAATGGCGGCCTCAGCCCGCCACGCCCAGTGAGCGATTTTCGAGGCGCGATCAATCCGCCAAAATGCCACTTGCAAAGGAAAATCGAGCCCCCACATTCGCCGCCCTTCCGCGAGCACCCTCTCAAATTGCCGTCGGTCTCTGATGGTGGAGTGCATTCCGCGCGCCACCGCTCGCCAGAGGTAACCCGGCACATCCTACCTATAATACATGCCCGTCAGACTCTCCCGGTTTGAAATGCCCAGTCGTCTTGCCAAAGACGATGCCAGCGCCACCGACTCCTATTCCAAGTTCACCGCCGAGCCCTTCGAGGGCGGATACGGCTACACCGTAGGCAACAGCCTGCGCCGCGTACTTCTCAGCAGCCTCGAAGGCGCCGCCATTACCAGCGTGAAGATCAAAGGCGCGCAGCACGAGTTTTGCAGCCTGCCGGGCGTCGTCGAAGATGTCACCGACATCGTGCTCAATCTGAAGAAAGTCCGCTTTTCCCACAACGACCACAAGGAAAGCCGCCTGCTCACCATCAACGTGGACCGCGATGGAGTCGTCACCGCTGCTGACATCAAAGAGGACCAGCACTACAGCATCATCAACAAGGACCTCGTCATCTGTCACCTCGACCGCAAGGTGAAGTTCGAAGTCGAGATGGAAGTGCGCGTCGGTCGCGGTTTCTCCAGCGGCGACGAAAACAAGCGCCCGGACATGCCGATCGGCGTCATCCCCATCGACAGTATTTTCTCCCCCGTGACCCGCGTCCGTTACGGCGTCAGCAACACCCGGGTTGGTCAGAAGACCGACTACGACAAGCTGGAAGTCGAAATCTGGACGGACGGCCGCATCAGCCCGCATGATGCCCTCACCCAGGCCAGCGCCATTCTCCGCAAGCACCTCGACGTCTTCGTCAACTACGACGACAGCCAGGTCGAGTTCGAAGCCGCGCCGGAAGCACAAAGTGAAGAGAACAGCGAACTGCGCAAACTTCTGAATATGTCGGTCAACGAGATCGAACTCAGCGTGCGCGCCGCCAACTGCCTCAACAACGCCAACATCACCAGCGTGGGCCAGCTCGCCATGAAGAGCGAAGCCGAAATGCTCAAGTACCGCAACTTCGGCAAGAAGTCGCTCAACGAGATCAAGGACAAACTCGCCGAACTCGGCCTCGGACTTGGCATGAAATTCGACGCCACTCTCATGGAAGCCGGTCGCGGCGGCGGCAGCGCCTTCGCGTTCTACAAGGACGAAGAAGCCCCTGGCGGCGGCCTCGGTGACCTCATCAGCGCTAACATCGCAGACGGCGAGGACGACGACTAATCCGCCCCCTCCCTCACCACCCATCATCACCTCGCACCTTTTGATTCATGAGACACGGTCGTAAAACAGTGAAACTTCAGCGCCGTCAGGACCACCGCGACGCGCTCCTCGCCAACCTCGTAGTCAGCCTCGTCGAACACGAGCAGATCAAGACCACGCTGGCCAAAGCCAAAGCCGTCCGTCCGTTCGCGGAGAAGATGGTCACGCTCGGCAAGCGCGGCGATGTTCATGCCCGGCGTATTGCCCTCGGCTACCTCCACAGCAAACCAGCGGTCAGCAAACTCTTTGCTCAGATCGCCCCCGCCGCTGCCACCCGCAAAGGCGGCTACACCCGCATCACGAAACTCGGCCAGCGCCACACCGACTCCGCCTCCATGGCGTTCATCGAATGGGTGGACCGCGTGACCACCGGTGAAACCGCCGCCGCCGAAGCACCGGCTGCTGAGGAAAAGCCAAAGAAAGCCGCGCCGAAAAAGAAGGCCGCCGCCGCTGATGCCGGCGACGCACCTGCCAAGCCGAAGGCCGCAAAGCCAAAAGCCAAAAAGGCCGAGCCCGCCGCCGAATAATCCTCCGGATCGACACCCCTCCAACGAATAGGGACGGTCGCAAGGCCGTCCCTTTTTTCGTGCCCTGCTCCCACCGGAAGAGAAAGTGGTTCGGCTGTCTCAGCCGAACGGGCGTAAAGTAGTTCAAGCCTCTGTTCTCTCCACTTCCTCCTGTTCACATTCCCCGCAGCCCGAGCAGCGCCAGCAGGCGACCGGTCTTTCCCAACTCGCGGCGGTAGGAATAATAAGCGTCCGGCTCCAGCGCCGTACAGGTTCCGCAATCGTGAACCTGCGCCGCCGGCACGCCCGCCGCCACCGCACCGGCGAGGATCTGCGAAACAAAATCCACGTCATACTGCGGCACCCGGATGCACGGCCCGAGTTGCACCACCAGATCCTCCGAGCGCGATCCGAATACCTCCGTCATCCGCACAATGGCCCGCGCCGTGATCCCCAGCGCCGATCCATTTTTCCCCGAGTGCAGCAGCGCCACCGCCCGCCGCACCGGATCGAGCACAAACACCGGCCCGCAGTCCGCGACGTGAATCCCCAGCAGCAGCCCCGGCACATTTGTCAGGAGCCCGTCCACACCCGCCGTGTGCCGCGGCGACTCCGCCGTCACCACCGCCACGTCCGCCCCATGCACCTGCTCCGCCGTAAAAAAGTTCGCGCGGGCAAACCCCAGCGCCTCCACCGCCGCCCCATGCACCGGCACCAGCCGCTCCAGCACCTCCGCTTTGGCCAAACTCACATCCACTCCCGGCACCCGCCTGACAAATCCATGCGCCGCGATGTCATCCAATGCCCGCAGCGCGGGAAGCGTCTCTATGAGCGATGCTGGATCAGGAGTCATGGGCTGGGCGGGACACTCCTCCCGAAGACACCCCGCGCCAGCGATTTCCGAAGTAGGCAGTCAGGGATTCGAACCCTGGACCAACGGCTTAAAAGGCCGCTGCTCTACCGACTGAGCTAACTGCCCCCACGTTCGGATTCCCCGCCGTCATCGGGCGGGAAGGGCCGCGTTACTACCTGCGAAACCGGGGCGCGCAACTGAATTGTCCCGGGTCCAAAAGTCGCACCCAAGGGACTGTCCCGTCGGAATTCACCCCAACTCCTTCGACTTTGTGCCATTGGAAGCAACCACTGGGAGTGGCGGGTTGCAGCCGCCATGGATCACCATGCCGAAGGCCATTTTTCCGATGGGGGAAGGAAGTGCGCCTGCGGCGGCAGGGATGTAAATGGCGGCTGCAACCCGCCACTCCCGGTATAAGTCACAAAAGAGAATCTCATGACTAACTTTTACGCGGGCGGCCTGGCATTCACGGGGCAACTTCCCGCACCCGGTAGAACCGGCTGGTGTCCTGCGCCGGGTGCCGATCCGTGCGCGGCAGGCCGCGGTCGAGCCACTGGGTGCGGTTCGACGCCGCACGGATGGACGGCAGGCTGGCCTGCCACGATTGCCCATCGCGGGAGAATTGCACTTCATAGCGCCGGCCCGGAGTGGTGGTGAATTCGAGCAGCATTTCGCCGCCAGTGAGGCGCGTCAGGTTTACCACGGCGAGGCCCTCCCCGCCGGCGGGCACGGTGAGATCCAGCGGATTGAGGATCACCTCTGTGGAAAGCTGTGGGTTGATCTCCACCGGCGCCCGGGTGGGCGAGTAGTATTCGAGGATGATATCCTGCAGGGAACGCGGAGCCATACCCTGACGGATATACACCACGAACGAACCGTCGGCGCGTGTCTCACTGGCGTTATTCACCTCCACGCCGGGCGGCAAGCCGCGGATGATCAAATTGTAAGCCGGCACCGTGGACGTGGTGTCGTTGGTGATATGGATCGTCTGCTCACGCAGACCGGTCTGGCGATTGAGAGTTGTGGTGGTGCTGATCACGCTGCTGACGGGATCCGGGATAAAGACCTCGCCGGTGAGCGGAAAATCGAAGAGCGTCTCGTCGAGGTCATCGCTCGCGATCATCACACTGCCGGCATGAGTGCCAACGGCTAGTGTTGTCAGGCTGATCTGGAACCCGGCAGCCTGACCGATGCCCATGGTGAGCGGCAGCGGCGGCAGATTCAGCACCGTGTAGCCTGGCGGTACCGTCACGCTGCTCACGAACAGTTCCGCCGTGCCGTTGTTGGCGATGGTGAAATTCCGTGTCCCTGGCGTGCCCTGGATATTCCGGCCAAAGTCCACCGGCCCGGTCTGGCCGTCCACAAGTTCCGACGCGGCGGCGGTGCCGTCATGAATTTCGATCTCAGGCGCAGTCCCTGTTCCTGTCAGCGTGATGCGGAACGGGTTCCTGCCTTCGTCGTTGCTGGCAATCTGGAGTGTCGCGGTTCTCGTTCCCGCGCCCGTGGGGGTGAACTGGACGGCCAGCACCGCGCTCCTTCCGCCCGGCAGTGTCGCAGGAATGGCAGAGGGAAGGAAGTCACCCGGATTGGCACCGCCCAAAGTGATCCCTCCGATAAGGAGGGCATCGTCGCCGATGTTGCGAATGGTGAAAGCCCGCGAGGAGGAAGTGCCGGTCCGCGCCACCCCGAATGATATATTCGCCGTCCCTTCCAACAGACGCGTACCCGCGGGCTGCTCCACGACAATTCCGGCGCCGGTGGTTGTGAGCGAAAGGCTGTGATTGCCACCCGCGATGATAGCTGCGACGGACCTGCCAGCCAGCACTCCGTTCATGACCGTGGCCACTGGCACGTTGCGTTGCGCTGTCGAGCCGTCGCCCAGTTGACCGAACTGGTTGAAGCCCCAACCAAATATTCTCCCCCCGTCTGCGCCCAGTGCGAGATAGTGGTATTGACCCGCGGCGATCGCCGTGATGGTTTGGCCCGCCAAAACGCCAGATCTGGAAACCATCACTGGGGAATTCTGGTCCTCCGCGGTGCCGGTTCCCAATTGCCCCTCGCTGTTGCGGCCCCAACTGAAGACCTGTCCGTCTGCGCTCAGCGCCACTGTAGAATACAGCCCGCCATCAATGGCGGTGATACGCTTGCCTGCCAGCACTCCGGTCATGTTGACCTCCACAGGCTGGTTGCGGGAGGTGCCGGTGCCGTCGCCCAGCGCACCATACCAATTCAGACCCCACGCGAATGCCTTCCCGTCGGTTGTTAGCGCCAGACTGTGCAGATAGCCCGCCGCGACAGTCGAGACAATTTTGCCAGCCAGCACCCCGCCCATGACTGAAGCCACCGGCGCATGACGTTCCGTGAGCGTTCCGTCGCCCAGCGCTCCGTCATTGTTTCCCCACGCAAAAATCTGACGGTCGGAAGTCAGGGCCAGGCTGTGAAAATTGCCCGCGGCGATGGCGATGACCGTTTTGCCCGCCAGCGCTCCTGTCGTGATGACTGCTCTGGGCGTGGTCCGGCTGGTGGTAGTGCCATCGCCCAGTTGACCTCGACTGTTGACTCCCCATGCGAAAACCCTGCCATCGGAGGTCAGTGCGAGACTCTGAAAAAGTCCGGCAGCAATAGCAGTCACGGTCTTTCCGGCCAGAGTCCCGCTCATGTTCACGGCCACGGGCGTGCTGCGGTTGATCGTGGTACCATCGCCTAACTGGCCATTTTCATTCAGGCCCCAGGAGAATAACTTGCCGTCGGATGTCAGCGCCAGGGTGTGTCCGTACCCGCTTTGCAATGCGGTTACCGTTTTGCCACTCAATGAGCCCGTTGCAGTCACCGCTATGGGAACACTGCGGCTGGTGGTCGTGCCATTACCCAACTGGAAAATATCGTTTAGTCCCCAGCCGAATGGAGCACCGATAGCGGGGTGCGGTGCACAGACGAGAAGCACGGCCAGTATATTTGGAAGCGATTTCATACCATTAGAGAACTGGCGGCTTAAAACCTGAACCCCACGCCCGCGCCCAGCGACCAGCCGCTGATGTCGGCGGAGCCGGTGGAGGGGCCGGCGTGGATGTCCACTTCACCGACCCAGTCGTAGCGGCCGAAGGCGGTTAGGCTCCACTTGTCATTCAATTCGCGGCTGACGGCGGCCTGGAGGAAAAAGCCGGGCAGGACCGTGGTGCCGTCGTCTTTGCTGGTCCATCGGTCCTGAGCCGTGGGTCGGGCGCCGTTGCGGCTCACGAAGAGGGTTTCGTTCTGCTCTGCGTCCCAGTCGGCGATGTTGATAGTGAGTCCGGCGCTGGCGAGGAGGGCGAATGCGCCGCGCTGGTATTCCAGCACCGGGCCGAACGAGAGCACGCTCAGATTGAGATCGAGATCGGTGCTGATGCTGTTAAAGGCGGTGGCGGATTCGCCGCCGGAGACGGTTTGTGTGGCCACGCGGTTCTGGGGAATATTTGTCAGGAGAATGCCCGGACCGTCAGGGCCGCCGGCGTAGGGGGCCTGGGGAGCCTGCGATCCCATGAGATCGTAGGTGTCCGTGTAAATGATGCCGTAGTCGGTGCGGGACTTGGATGCGGTGAATGTGGAGAGGCCGCGCGAGGCTCCAGTGTTCAGAAAACTGAAGCTCCCGGAGAAGCCGATGTTAAGAGAATCGGTGTAGGGCTGAATCCATTCGAGTTGCACATACGGAGCGTTGCCGTCGAGGTCTTTGGACCACCGGCCGGATTCGTAGTTGTCGGTGGCGGTGGAAGTCGCGGCCGTGCCGGTGCCGCCCTGGAAGTTGATGAGGCCGTTGTTGACCTGAGCGCCATTCTGATAGCCCCAGTTCCAGGTGTCGCCGCCGCCCGGTTGCGCCGTGCCCGCGTCCTGGAAGACGAAGCCGTCGAAGTAGGTGCGGTTGGCGTAGGCATTCGCCGGCCCGATGGCATCGATGCCGGCAGTGTTGGAGCCGGGGCCGATGACGACGAGCGAAGGCATGGACTGCGTGCCGGTCGTCCAGTCGAACCCTCCGAGCGAGCGGTGCATGAGACCACCGGAAACCCGCCATCCGCCGCTGCGGGCAACGGCTGTCGGGGATTTGTCCGGCGCTGCCGGCGTGCCGGCGGTGAGAGCAGGTGCGAATACCGCGAGAATTGCGGCACAGTGGAGAGGCAGGCTTGTTTTCATGAGTAGCGTAAAGAAGGAACGGGGGTCACGCGCGGCGGCGGGACTCAATCCGGTTCCTCGCAAAAGGGAAACATTTTTTCCCGGAGGGCCGCCGCGGATCAACTGCCAGGGGACAGCTTCACCATCACCCAGCGGTGATCGGACCCGACCTCCGGGCCGATCGTTCTCTCCAGCACTGCGAGATCCCGCGAAACGAGCACATGATCCAGCGGAAGACCGAGCGGAGTGCCGGCGAAGTGCCACGTATTTGTCAGACCGAAGCCGAGGGCGCTGTCGTGCAGGCCGGTTTCTGCGCAGAGACGGGCGAACGTGCGGGTGAAGGGTGTGGTGTTGAGGTCGCCGGCAATGATTTGATTTTGCGCGCGGGCATCGCGCAGCAGGGCCGGCCATGCCGCGAAGGATTCGTGCCACGTCACATGAAGCTCCGGCCTCATGGGCGGCGGTGGATGGACGCCGAGCAGCGCGATGCTGTGTTTGCCGATATTGATAGTGGCCCGGATCACGGGAATACCCTCAAGCAGGGAACTGCGCTGCCCACCAGCGATGACCGCCACGGGAACAGCAGGGAAGCGACCGGCGACATCAAGGACAGTGGGGGCTTCCAATGGCAGCTTACTGGCGAGGCAAATGCCGGAGTATCCGGGCTGGGGCTCCTCCACCCGGTGCGGGTAGTCCTTCCACAGTGCTTCCTTGAAGTGCCCCTGCCATTCCGGCGTGAATTCGAGGAGCAGCAGCACGTCAGGATTCACCTCGCGCAGGGAGGCAATCATGCGCTCCGGCTCGCGGCATTCGTAGAGCAAATTACACGTCAGAAGTGTCAGGGAGACGTCATCGCGGCGGCCGTTGTAAACCTCCTGACGATACTCCACCACTGGCCAGCCCTGCCAAATTCCGGCGGCCAGCGCGATGACGGCAAATTTCCAGTCACGAAACAGGAGCAGCAGCACGCCGGTGCCGATACCGATCACAGCATTCCACAGCCGGAACTGCCGCAGCAATTCAAAGAGCCAGCCCTCCACCGGCAGCAGCAGCGCCGCGCAGCACAGCGGCATCGCGACCGCGAGAAACCGCAGCCGCCGCACGATGAACCGCCGCAGGGAAAAGCCGCGGCGGGCGGAGTTGTCAGGAGCAGCGGGGCCGTTCATGCATGCAGGCCGGGGCCGCGTTCACAGGCTCCTCACTTTCCATCGCTCGCCCAGGCAGCAGAGCGGCGAGAGTCGCGAACAGGGCGGGCGCTATTATTGTTTTCATGTCAGGTGTGCTTGTTGAGGTCGTTTGGCGTGAACAGGGTTGCCTCCCGCAGCAGGCAGAACGGCGTGGTGATCGGCTGTATTGGATTCGGGCGGTTCGTTTTGTCGAGAAATTTGCCGCCAGGCTTTCGGTTGCCTGCCGCCGGCCGGAGCCCTTCGACCGCGGACGGCTTCACGGCGTTCACTTTTACTTTCTCTTTGCTGACAACCCGTGCGGCCCGGGCCACACTTTGTAACATGCACCAGCCGCTCATCATCCTCCTGTTCTCTGCGTGCCTCTGCGCCGCGGGCCCGCTGACCGATGATCAGATTCTCGAAACCGTAAGCCAGCGGGCGACGACACTGGAGGAAGTCACCAAAGAACCACAACTCCTGGTGGGCCGCACGAAGTTCCTCTGCCGCGCGCCGACGTTCGCGGAGAAGTCGGAGGAGAAAAATAATCCACACCTTGAAAAATTCGCCCGCCTCTTTGTGGACAAGGCGGGACGCGCCGCGGCCGAAGGTCACGAGCCGGTGTATCCCGCAGGCACTCTGCTCATCAAAGAAAAGCTCCCGGCGGACGGAAAAGGCAAAACCGTGGTTCCGGGCAAGGAAACCGAGCTGTTCACCGGGATGCTCAAACGCGAGAAGGGCTACAATCCCGCATGCGGCGACTGGGAATTCTTTACTGTCTCCGGAGATGCGAAAAAACTGACCGGCCGCGGCAAACTAACAAGCTGCATGGAATGCCATCAGCGTTATCCCGACCGCGATTTCACCAGCCGCAAACTGGTGCCGGAGCGCGACATGAGACCGGGTACTGACGGCAGCATCACGCTCCATGCCCGGGATGCGTGGGTGTTTGGCACCACGGTACGTTACGAGCCGCAGCCTCACAAGAACACGCTGGGCTACTGGACGAATAAAGCGGACACCGCAAAGTGGCTGCTGGAGGTTCCCAAAGGCCGCTACGAAGTGGAAATCACGCAGGGTTGCGGCACCGGCAGCGGCGGCGCGGAAGTGCTCCTGGAATTCGCCTATCCCTTCGGAACGAAGCCGGCTGGCCAGATAAAATTCACCGTCGAGGACACCGGCGGCTTCCAAAACTGGAAGACCCGCACCGTGGGCACCTTC
>JANNVM010000251.1:0-2198 GCA_031414455.1 Verrucomicrobiota bacterium | reverse complement strand
GGCCGCTACGCGACGAAAGACTTGCTGGACCGCGTGTATAACAGCGGCAACTACACGTTCTTCATCGCCACGTCGGATGGCAGCAATCGCACGGCAAACTTGAACCTGCCCGGTGACGCCTATCCCGCCACGCCGCACGTCGCGAACTGGCTCGCCGCCCAAAGCATCGATGCCTTCGCGGACTTCGTGCTGACGTGGGATGCCTTTACCGGCGCGACCACGAACGACTTCGTGCAGGTCCAGATCGAAGACGAGAGCGGCCCGGTCTTCGAGACGGATGGTCCGCGCAAACCGGATTCGCTCAACGGCAAATCAACCTCCGTGATCATCCCGGCGGAAACTCTCGCGCCCGGCCACGAATACAAGTGCAGCGTGTTCCTAGCGAGATTCTCGGTGGTGAACACCAACACCTTCCCCGGCGCGCTCGGCATCGGCGCCTACGCGAAGGCCACGTTCATCCGGCTGAACACGCTCACGCCTCCGCCGCCGGAAGGCCAGTTTCAGTTCAGCGCGCCCACCTTCAGCATCAGCGAGACTGGGGCCGTCGCCCTCTTCACCGTCACTCGTGGCGGGGGCAGTGAGGGCGCGGTCAGCGTGGACTTCGCCACCTCGGATGGAACAGCCATCGCGGACCTCGACTATGTCCCGACCGAAGGCACGCTCGAATTTGCGGAAGGCGAGACGAACGTCACCTTCACTTTTGAAATCATCGAAGACCAGATCTTCGAGACGAATGAAACCGTCCGCCTCACGCTCTCGAATCCGCTGGGCGGCGCTTCCATCGGCACGCAGAGCAACGCGCTGATGATCATCACAGACAACGACACGCCGGGCACTGCGGGCCTCCTGCAATTCAGTGTTGCCAGCTACACCGTTGGCGAAGCCTCGCCGACCGTCACCCTCACGGTCACACGCACTGGCGGCAAAGCAGGGGAAGTCACGGTGGACTACCTCACCATTGATGGCAGTGCACTGGGTGAAGCAGACTTCACATCCGACAGTGGCACTCTCACGTTCCCGGATGGCGTTACGAGCCGGACGATTGTCATCGGACTCAATGATGATTCCTTCGACGAGACGAACGAAACGTTTGAAGTCATGCTGGACAATCCGGGCGGCGGCGCTTCGCTCGGCACCAGGAACGTCGCGACCGTCACCATCACCGACAACGATGCCGCCGGCGAAATCAAGTTCGCCGCAGCAGCCGTGAGTGTAGGTGAAGCCTCTGGTGAAGCGGTGATCACGCTCAGTCGCACCGGTGGCACCGCCGAAGGTGTCATGGTCGATGTGGTGGTCGCCGATGGCACCGCTACGGTGGACGATGACTACTCTGTCACGATGGAGACCGTGGAGTTTGAAGCCGGAGCAACTACGGCGACGTTCACGCTGGTCATCAACGATGATGATTCACCGGAAGGCGACGAGACGCTTCGGTTGCTGCTCACCAATCCCACCGGCGGCGCCACTCTTGGCCGGGGCACAAATGTCACGGTGATGATTGTGGACGATGAAGTCTCCTTCCAGCTCAGCGCAGAATCCTACACGGTCAACGAAGCCTCACCCGCCGTCGTCGTCACGGTCACCCGCTCCGGGCCGACCACCGGCACGAGTGCCGTCGATTACTCCACGACCGGCGGCAGCGCCGATGCGGATGTGGACTTTGTCGGCACCAACGGCACCGTCACGTTCGGCCCTGGTGTCTCCAGCCGCACGTTCACCGTCCGCATCATCGGCGATGGCGAGGTGGAGGACGAGGAAACCTTCAGCGTCGAGCTCGGCAACCCGGATGGTGGCCAGCTCGGCAACTTGACGGAAGCGGTCGTCTCCATCGTCGATAACGATCTGGGCGGCGAACTGAACTTCAAGGTTGAGGGCTTCACCGTGAAGGAACAGGCGCCGTTCGCGGTCATCCTCGTCACACGCACGGATGGCAAGGCCAGCGGCGTCACCTTTGACTTCACGACGGAGGACGGCAGCGCCGAAGATGGAGCTGATTACACCGGCGTGACCGAGACGATTGAGTTCGAAGCGGGCGTCAGCTCGGTGAAGATCGAGGTGCCCATCTTCAACGACGCGTTCGACGAAACGAACGAGACGGTCCACCTCACGATCAGCAACCCGACCGGCGGCAGCGCCGATGCGGATGTGGACTTTGTCGGCACCAACGGCACCGTCACGTTCGGCCCTGGTGTCTCCAG
>JANNVM010000250.1:0-1641 GCA_031414455.1 Verrucomicrobiota bacterium | reverse complement strand
ATGACGGCTCTTTTGGGAGTATTTTCGGCGACCAGCGTGTGCGTGGTGAAAGTCACGGGAGAATCTGAGGCGCGCGGGTCGGTGCCGTCTGTTGTGAAATAGATCGCGCCCTGGGGCGCCGTCATGGTCAGCGAGTCCGTCGCGGCAATGGGTCCGCCGTGTTTGGCTGCGGCGTTAATGTTGAAGCCGGGGGCCGCTACGGCAGGGTAAAGGTTGTCAGCCCTGAACTGGTTCAGGATCACCGGATGCCGGCCTGGCATCCAGGTGTTCGTGACGCGGTTCCGCTCATTCAACCAGTCAATATCCCGCGTGAACGGCGGCTCCCGTTTGGAATCGCCCCAGCGGGCGGACTCAGCGACCATCGCTTTGCTGATCTGGGCCGCACGGGCCGAATAAAATTGTTGCTGAGCCGCCACGGAAAAGGCTCCGCCATTGAAGAAGTAGCGATGCACCCGGTCTCCGAATCGCCTGCGGTAGTCAGGATTCAGGCGCAGCCGGTAGTGCAGGTAGCCTGGATTCTCCGTGCCATTCCGCTCGGATACGTCTTCGTTGATGTTGCGGAAAATGAATTCCGAATCCCAACGATAGAAACGAAAGCGCCCATCGGGATGGCGTCGCCGCATGGCGTAGAAATTCTTTGGCTCCAGCGAATTCGGGGGCCCGTTGATCCATCCTGTGGGTCCATCAATGTCGCCCTGGTAGAGTGTGCCGATGGTGTAATCAATGAGCTGATCGATGTCCGCATACTGCTGGATGGCCTGATAAATGGCGGGATTGGCAGTGTCCTGTGCGGCGAGAGCATACATCGCAGCCCATGCGGTGCGGTTGCCGGCGATGATTTCCGCCTGGGTGGAACCTCCGGCGCTGAGGCCTTTGAAGGCGTCGTATTCCTCCTTCGCACCGCCCCAGTGTTCGGCTCCGAAAGCGTCATCAGGACGCTCGCTGAGAAAGTAGATGCCCCAGTACTTTCCGTTAAGATAGAGGTGGACGTGATTGCCGTCTCCGACGGGCTGGATCGGATCGAACCCCTGAATGTCGCGGGCGTGCTGGTCGCGAAGCATGTCCGTGTCGGTGATGCCGGTGGCCCATCCCTGGTTGTGACCAGTGCGGATGGTGAGCGTGTCGTACTCATCCACCGATGAGGTCGGGAAGATCGGAAACTCGAGTTTGGACTTCCCGTATTGCTCCTGAAATTTGATGCGGAAGGAATGTTTCGGATTGTGGGAGAGACGGCTGTAATTCCCACTGATGGCGATGCCGCAGTCGATCTGGAATCCATCAGCTATGCGGTAGATGCCCGTGTTGTCAGGGTGGTAAAAATACTCGGCCGAGCACTTCTTTTCCCAGCGGGGATCAATGGCGGCTTCCTGGGTGGCGTGAGTGTAGATGCCGTTGGCGGCCCCGAACAAATCGTCCGGTTCCATCACGATCGAAAGCGTTGGAATGTCCGCCAGTGCCTGAGCGACGGTATAGGTGCCCGGGGCGTTTACCACATTGGGATCCATCCCGGTATCCCAGTAGAGTTGGGTGGTAACGGGCTGCGTCTGGACATCCGCCAGGAAAATGTAAGTCTGCGTGTCCACATTCGATGGACGGTAGCCGGAACGGAACGCCGCCGCCTGAAGCGTGGTGGTTTTGTCG
>JANNVM010000249.1:0-3798 GCA_031414455.1 Verrucomicrobiota bacterium | reverse complement strand
CGCCGAGAGCTTCCGGCAAAACGACCTGCTCGTCTTCAAGCACGGCAAGCCATTGGTAAATGAAGTGCATGCCACGGGGTTCTTCGCCCATGCCCCCAAGTGGACATTCTCCAGCAAATACCCGCTCCACAACCGCGCCGGCAAAGTCGTCGGCCTCATCACCATCAACCGCCCCTACACCGAAGTCATGGGCCTCGATGCGGAACTCAACCGTCTGCTGCCTGCCATCGAGCACGTCTTCCGCCACTACGCCGAGCCAGTCACCATCGCCACTCTCGCCAAACTCTGTAGCCTGTCCGAAAGCCATTTCATGCGCGTCTTCGGGCAGGGCATGAAAATGACTGCGCAAGTCTTCGTCGAACAGGTGCGTATATTCCACGCGATAGACGCCATCAAACACACTGCCCACAGCATCGCCCGCATCGCGCAGGACACTGGCTTCTACGACCACAGCGCCTTTGTAAAACGCTTCAAGAAGTTCACCGGCACCACCCCGCTGAACTACCGCCGGGAACAGCAAACGAAACTCAAAGCCGACCGCGCCATCGCGTTGCCGACAGTCGGCCAAACCCCGCCTTCGTGACCACAGACACATCAACTTAAAACTGCGGCAGTCGCACGTTTTTGAACTGCACTTTCATCGGCGGGCCGGTGTGGACTTGCAGAGCGCGGACTTCGCTCATCACCACGTCGTTGATGCGAATGACGATGAGGTGCCGCGCACGATGAAGTGGGCACCTCACGGAGTGACGGGCGGCGACATCCACCTTCACCGACTCGCGCTGCGCGACCAGCCAGCGCTGACCCTGCGGCCCGGCCACCACGCTCTGCCCATTCGGAGCGACGATGCCGCGCGCTCGTTCCTCATAGAGCATCGCGTTTTTTTTGCCACGGGATGAATGTCGCACTGGTAGCCCCCGACCGACCACTGACCGACCTCCGGCAATTCCTTGCTGCGATACTGAATGCCGGTGTTGTTCCCCACGACCTTCACCTTCGCGCGCAGTTCGAAGTTCTTCACCACACCGCCGCGCCAGATGAGAAACTGATTGTAAGCCAGCGTCTGCGGCCCCGCCGTCTTCCCCGTGATGCAACCCTCCTCGACCGACCACAGCGCAGGATTGCCCTCCCAGCCCGTGAGGTCCTTGCCATTGAAGAGCGGTTTGAACCCAGGTTCCTCCGCGCGACCTTGGGCAGCCAGCAGCGTGAAAATGGAAACAAGTAGCAGGATGGGTTTCATGATTATTTTTTGTTGGCGCTGCGGGGCGTGATGAGAGTGACGGGTTCGTTGAGAAGGAGCGGTTTGCCGAAGACGGTTTGGGTGTCGCCCTGTTGCTTCATCCACGCGTCGAGGTCGGCGCGCATTGCGTTGAGGCGGGTGGCCTGGCGCGGATCGGCCGCGCGGTTGTGCAACTCGAACGGGTCGGCGGCGAGGTCGTAGAGTTCTTCGGCGGGATGCTGGATGTAGCGTTTGACGGTGGCAGCGGCGGCGGGATCACGCTCGGCGGCGGCAAGCCATGTTTGCCAATACACCCAGTCCGCTGGGCCCCGAGGAGCGGGAGATGTGGGTGTGGTGCTGGAATTCGGGGTGCAGGTTGCGGATGTATTTCCAGTCGCGGGTGCGGATGCTGCGACTGGGATAGACGTTGAAATCGCCATCGCCGCTCTGGGTGGCGAAGATGCGGTCGCGATGAACGGTGTTCGTGCCGCGCAACAAACCGGCGAATGACTTGCCATCGAGACCGGCGGGGACCTGGCCACCGGCGAGTTCGATGAACGTCGGGAGCAAGTCGGGCCAGCAGACCATGGCGTCGCTCGTAGTGGCGGGCTTGAGATGGCCGGGCCACGCGATGATGAGCGGGATGCGGATGCCGGAGTCGTAGAGGGTCCACTTGGAGAACGGCCACGCTCCGCCATGATCGGCGGTGTAGATGAAGATCGTGTCGCCGGAAACTTTTTCGCGGACGAGCGCGCGCACCTCGCCGAGCAGCGTGTCGGCCTTGGTTATATCGGTGAGGTAGCTGGCGCGCTCTTCGCGGGTGACGGCGGTGTCGATGTGCGTGGGCGGAATTTTGACCGCGGCGGGATCGTAAGTGCGTTCGGCGTTCCACACGGTGTGCGGGTGACGCGTGCCGACGAAAAGGCACAGAGGTTTCGAGGCATCGCGCGCGGCGAGGAATGAGAATGCGAGTTTCATTTTTTACTTACTGCGGTTTTGCCACGGTCAGTTCCTGTTCGGTGGAGTCGCTCCGGATGAGTCCGATGGAGTTTTTTGCGGTCACTTTGACGTCGTAGGTTCCGGGCGGCAGACCGGCGAACTTTTCCGCAGGGAGTTTCCATGTGCCGTTTTGATTGTCGATGCCCTGGCAGGTCTTCCCCGCGATTTCCACGACGAGGCTCCCGGTGATGCAGCAGAGAGTTCCGGTCACGTCCCTGGATTCGAGGAGTTTCCGTTCGTTGAGAAAGCCCGCCGCTCCGCCGCCTGCCGCGAAAACATCGGTGCCGAAGAGGATTCTGTCCTCGAGCTTCTCCTTTACATGCCGCATGTCATTGCCCGGCATCTGTCGCACGCTGGCCGGGCCGGCGTTGTTGCCATCGTTGTCCTTGACCCAAAACAATCCCGCCAGCGAGATGCTGATGGTGCCGCCCCATTGGTCCATCGCCTCGACGGCCTTGTCATATTGGGCCCTGGCATCCATGTGGGTGTGCATGTCCACCCGCGCATGGATGACCTCGGCCGCCGTCTGGCCGTGCGCGGCCCAGTGCATCTTGTTCTGCACCGTGGCAAAGAACTTCTGCGAAGCCTCCGCGCCCGGGTCGTAATCAATGCTCGTCGCGTAAATCTCCAGCACCTTGCGCCAAAATTCCTTCTCCGACGACCGGACGTCGCGGATGCGGGCGCCAGCAACTCCTCGAAGTAATTGCCGCCGCGCTGCTTGAGACGCCCGTCGTCCATCGTAAAGCCCTTCACGATATCGATAGTTGCGCCTGGGTCAGCCAGACGGATTCGTCCTCCAAGCGCACTTGCAGCCGGATGCGGCCATCATCCGATTGGGAAAAAAGGGGAATTCGCCGCCGGGCACGGGAGTTGGGATCAGATCGCTCATAACTTCGGTTTCTTGAGGGCCTTTCGCATCTTGGCTTCAAGCTTCTTGAGAGGTCGCTCTTACCTTTGAGTTTCATAAGCGGTGGCTACTCTTTGGCCGAATTGCCGGCTTTTTTGCGGATTTGGATCGCCGCGTCGTTGGCCTGCTTCGAGCCCGGTGTGCTGCGGCCATTGGCGATGTATTGCTCGATGAGCTTGGTCAGGCGCGCGACGACTTCGGGGTATTCGGTCTGCACGTTCTTCGCTTCGGCGAGATCGGCGCTCAGATTGTAGAGTTGCGTGTCGGGGAGGGTTTTTGCCGTCTCGCTGCCGGGCGCAGGATCGCTCCAGCCGCCGGAGTCCGCGCAAAATTCGAGTTTCCAATCGCCCTGCCGGATGGCGAACGAGCCGTTGATGGAATGATGCACCAAGGCGTCACGCAGCGGCTCTCTGTCCGCGCCCAGCATCGCCGGCAAAATACTCACGCTGTCTTCGCCGGCATGGTCCGGCAGCCTGGCCCCGAGCAGTTCCGCGCAGGTCGCCATCAGGTCAATCTGGCCGACGAGTCGATCGCTGCGGCTGCCTGCTTTGATGCGTTCCGGCCAGCGCACGAGAAAGGGAATCCGATGGCCGCCGTCGAAGATGTCGGACTTCGATCCTCGCATATCCGCGCTGGGAAAATGTCCCTTCGCCTCCATCTCGGGAATCTTCGC
>JANNVM010000248.1:0-1662 GCA_031414455.1 Verrucomicrobiota bacterium | reverse complement strand
CTCTGTGTCATTGCCGGTGCCTCCGCTGTCAACAGCATCTCCGGCGGTGCATTCAATCCTGCCGTCGGCCTTGGAATCGCACTGAGCGGTGCCAAAGCCTTCTCCTCCATCGCCGTCTATCTCATCGGCTGCTTCGGCGGCGGGGCCGTAGCCGCGATCGTCTTCCGCATCATGCTCCCTGGCGAACACGGGCCGGCCGTCACCGCCTCCGCTCCGCCGCCTCCGGTCTCTTCCGATTCCTGATTCATGGCAGGCTCCAGCTATTCATGGGACCGGGAATTCGCCGCTCTCTTCGAGCGGTGCGCCGCCCAATATCACGGCGGCAGCCGCGACTATACCCGCTATTATTCCGCGGACGACAAAGCGTTCCTTGAGGCCATCGGCTGTCAGTCGCGGGAGTTCTTCGACTTCGTCGAGGACTACTGTGAGTATGGCGACCCCGCGCCGGGAACCGCTCTGCTTGTAGCTGCGGCCCGGCGGGACTACCTCCTGACCATGCAGCGCGGAAAGAAGAGCGCGTCGGTTCTTCAGCCCGGGGCACTGCCGCCCAAGGACGATACCAGCCTCGGCGGCATCCGCTGGCTGGCCCGGATTCTGGCCAAGGCCCGGGCCAAACTTCGCGGCGAACTCCATCCTGACATCATGTACGGCTGCGGCGGCGACCGCCAGTTCCTCGAACAGCACGCTGTTCACCCCGCCGATTTCCTGCGCGCCGTCTGGGCCGCCGGCGATGATGATGCCAGGGTGCTGGCCTGGCTGAAAGCGCAGTCGTCTTCGTAGGCGCCAGGGCGCGGCTCGTCCGTTGGAACCGGCATTAGCCGCGGGCGGATTCTCTCTGCCCTTCGCTGTCGCGCGCTTTCGCCCTGCCTTCCTTGAATTGGCGATCACCGCCAGCTTTTCATGACAGGCTGAAAAAACGCGACGAAGAAAGGCCGCTCCCTCCCGTAAACGCCCCCACCCCCATGCAACGATTCACCTGCGACTGCGGCAACGTCCTATTCTTCGGCAGTTCACGGTGCCTGAAGTGCGGCGGCGATACCGGCTATGATCCCCAGCGCAGTGCCATGATGCGGCTGCGCCCCGGAAGCGCGATGAAACGCTGCGACAACGGCGTCCGGCACGGCGTGTGCAACTGGGTGCTGCCGGCGGATTCCAGCGAAGTGCTGTGTCGCGCCTGCCGCATGAACCGGATCATCCCGGACCTGAAAGCCGACCGGAACCGAATGCTGTGGGGACGCATGGAAATGGCAAAGCGGCGGCTCATCTACACCCTGCTGCGCCTGGGCATTCCGCTGCCGGCACAGGTGGAGGATGGAAAGTCAGGGCTGGCCTTTGACATTGTCAGCACTGCGTCCAACCCCACTGTCACCACCGGTCATTTGAACGGGGTGATCACCGTGAACCTTGAGGAGGCGGATGACACCTATCGCCAGTTCAACCGCCAGCAGCTTGGAGAAAGCAGCCGCACCCTGCTGGGGCATTTCCGGCATGAGAGTGCGCATTATCTCTGGCAGCGGTTTTTATCCGGCCTGAACTGGGATGATCCGCTGCGCCTCGCCTTCCGGGAGCGTTTTGGCAATGAATGGCTGGATTATGGCGCGGCGCTCAGCACGCACTATCAACTGGGTGCGCCGGCCGGCTGGGAGCAGAATTTTATCACCG
>JANNVM010000247.1:0-3473 GCA_031414455.1 Verrucomicrobiota bacterium | reverse complement strand
CACTTTGCCGCGACTGCCGCAGGCCTGCGCCGGCGGCATGAAGTTCGGCTACCAGAGCACCTGGCCGGTGACGGAGAGTGAGGATTCGCCATCGAGCCGCCTGGCAAGACCGAAATCCGTCACGCGCGGCAGAACCGTGGCGGCGTCAATGAGCACGTTCGACGGCTTGAGGTCACGGTGCAGGATGCCTTGCTGATGCGCGTAGTGAATGGCCCCGGCGATCAGCTTCACGTAGCGCGCCGCCTTCTGCGGAGCGAGCGGCCGATTTCCCACCCGTTGCGCCAGGTTCCGTCCCTCGACGTAATCCATCGAGAAGAAGTGCTGGTTTTCGTGAATGCCGACCTCGTGAATGGCCACGATGTTCGGGTGTTGAAGAATGGCCGCGGCCGCCGCTTCGCCGCGAAAACGCTGCACGAATTCTTTCGCCGCGAACTGGCCGGCGAGAATCATTTTCAACGCGACGTTTCGTCCGAGACTCACCTGCCTTGCTTTATAGACAATGCCCATCCCGCCCCGGGCAATTTCTTCGAGCAGTTCATAATCGCCGAAGGGGCGAACCGCAAATCCGGAAACCAGCGGCGGGTCGGTTGCGCTCGATGGCGCCGAGGCAGCCTTGGAATCAATGGAATCGCCCGTCGCAGTAAGCCCGAGCGACAGCAGGCATGGCGTGCAGAGACCGTTCTGCTCCGGGTCGCGGAGTTCCGCCCCGCAATCGGTGCATTGTGACAAAGCCGGCATAGATAGTTCGTTCTCCTGTACCGCAGGAAATTTTTCGCGAGGTAACGACATAACTACGCCGCCGTGGCCGCAATGAGACAACGAATTTCTTCGGCAACTTCCGCGGGCGTTGCCACGGTTTGGGCAATCTCTTCCCGGAGCAGTTCGCCGTAGCGCTTGCGCAATCGATGCACCGCCATCTTTACGGCGCTCTCCGTCGTGTTTAACTGCGCCGCGATCTCGTTGTAGGCGATGAGGCGCTCCGTTCCGGTGAGACAAGGCTGAAGCCGTTCGAACAACACTTCCTTGCCGTCCGCGATATGTTCATCGCGCAACCGCCGCCGCACTTGTCCGAGCAAGGTTGCCGCCCAGCGCCGCTCATAGAGAGTTTCCGGTGTGGCGGGATCTGCCGGTTCGAGCGCATAGCGCGCCTCCGCGCTGAGGCCGTCGAACGAAAAGATGTTTGCGTCACCGCCGCGTTTACGGGTCTGCCGGCGCTGCCATTCATTCACCAGAAAATGCTTCAGCGCCGTGAGCAGATACGAACGAAACTTTCCTCCTTCCGGTCTGATGCCGGCAGGAAAATCTTTCGCCAGCAATCTTTCAAAGAATTCCTGGGTCAAGTCCTCCGCCGTGGCCGCATCGGACCCGCGCCGCCGGATGTAGGCATAAAGCGGATACCAGTAAGTGCGGCACAGTTTCTCCAACGCGCCTGCGGCTTGCGGTAAATCTTTCTGCCCCGCCGCCAGCACGACGCTCCAATGCGTCGTGACGAATTCGGCGACACGAGGTCGTGTTTCGCCGTCCGGTGTGGGAAGGTCGTGCATGGCTTGGACGCGCTGATGAGACCAGAAGCACAACGGAGCGTCAATTCACGCGAGAGCGAAGCGCCGAGTTTCTCGTCGCAGTTCATCGTGTAAGCCAACTGGCTGAAAGGGCTGGCTGAGCCGAAAGGAATTTGCTTTTTGCGGGGGAGAAGGAGGAAACGCGCTGGCCAAGCGGCTCCGAACTGGTCGTTTCGAAGGCTGAAGTGAGGTGAGCACGCGGTTCATGGTGAATTTTCAATGAACTTGAGCATACTTCTCCAGCCGGCCGTGCCAAGGATTTTTTTGACAACGGGATGTTGCGTCGTTCCAGGGGTTTGCTTCGAGCCTGTGACCGCGAGTGTCAGGTGTATTCCAGGACGAGAGTGCGGCCGTCTCCGAGATCGATTGCCGGGGCTTTCCAGCCTGTGGCGGTGGTTTGATCCCAGAGTTCGGGGGTGTCGGTTCCGGATTCGTCATCGTCGGCTGGAATCCAGGCGCGGATGGCCTGCCAGAGAGGATCGATGGGCTCGAAGGTTTGGTTCGTCCGCCCCGCTTGGCGGGCTCTCCCTGCGTGTGAATTACTTGAATTACTGGTGTGGCCCGTTGATCCACGGACGACCCGCACGGGCTTCTTCCTGCGGCAGGGCTGGGCGGCGCTCGACTTCCGGGAGGAGGATCAGATTGCGCAACTGCGCCGGCTGTGGGAGAGCATCGAACTGGAAATCGTCCGCGTGCTGGAGGCGATGAATGAACTCCGGGAAAGTCCCGACTGCGAACTGCACCGGCTCACCAAGCATTCGCCGGAGTTCTTCGACGATTCGGTGGGCCGGCACCTTGAGAGCCTGGAGGCGGAACCGGCGGCGCTGCAAACTGAGGCGGAAAAGCTGGCGGGGGAGATTGAGGAACTGACGGGGGAGCCCGCGATGGGTGGGCGTGAAGCGCTCCGCTGAAGCCGCGACACAACCAACCGCCGGCAGCCTGACACGGCATTGCCGCGGAGAATGCCGGTGTTGCTGACTGTATAAGACGAGAGAGCGCCGGTCAGATCCGCAGCTCCCGCGCACTCAGGATGGCGGGGTGTTTCGTGAGGTCGGCAAGGACCTCATCGCCGACGGTGCCGTCCACGTTGAGGACGGTGAGGGCTACGCCACCGCTGCTGTCGCGGCTGAGGGACATATTGGCGATGTTGACGCTGTGTTTGCCGAGGATCGTGCCGACGGCGCCGACGATGCCGGGCTGGTCGCGGTTTTCGTAGATGAGGAGTGTGCCTTCCGGATACGCTTCGATGCGGCGGCCGTTGATGCCGACGATGCGCGGGCTCCTGCCGAAGAATGTTCCCGCAACGCTGGCGCGCTGTTCGCCGCTGCCGGCGGTCACTTCGATGAGTTCCGTAAAATCGGCGGGCGTGGCGAGCCGGCTTTCAGTCAGGCACAGGCCCATGCTTTCGGCGATGCCGGGGGCATTCACCCAGTTTACAGCACCTTCCGAGCAGGCGATTTCGAGGTAACCTTTAAGCACTGCACGGGTAATGAGCGTGGTGTCGCCCTCACCGACTTTGCCGCTGTAGTTGATGCGGAGAACCTCCGGCTGCTTCGGCGCGAGCTGCGCGGCGAGGCGGCCCAGCGTTTCGGCGAAATTGAGATAGGGGCCGATGGCGTCCAGCGTCTGGCGATCCACGCTGGGCATGTTCACGGCGTTGGCCACGATGCCGTCCACGAGCGCGTCTTTCAAAAGCTGCGCGACTTCGATGCCCACATTCTCCTGCGCTTCGGCTGTGCTCGCGCCAAGGTGCGGTGTGAGCACGACATTGGGCAGGGTGAGCAGCACATCGTCCTTCGCTGGCGGTTCGGTTTCATAAACGTCGAGCGCGGCTCCGGCGACGTGACCGCTTTGGAGCGCCTCCACGAGCGCCGCTTCTTCGACGAGTCCGCCGCGGGCGCAGTTGATGAT
>JANNVM010000246.1:0-4154 GCA_031414455.1 Verrucomicrobiota bacterium | reverse complement strand
GCTGCTCAGCGAGAGTCTGCCGAAAAAATGGGCGCCGTGGATCGCCGGAGTGCTCCAGTCGGCGGTGAATATCGGCGTTCTGCTCGCCTGTCTCGCGGGTTGGGCGATGGAGAAGAATGAGAGTCCGCGCTGGATCTTTCTTGTGGGGGTGGCACCGGCGCTCATCACGCTGTGGATCCGCCACGCGGTGCCGGAGACCGCGGAATGGACCGCCGCGCAGAAAACGAAGGTGCATCCGCGCCTGCGCGAATTGTTCGCTGCCGGCCAGGCCTCCGTCACCCTGCGCGTGCTCCTGATCTGCGGCGTGGCGCTGACGGCGCACTGGGCCTTCATGTTCTGGCAGCAAAGTTTCATCCGTCAGCATCCGGAGATCGCCGGCCTTGACGCATCGTTCAAGAACCGGGCGGCGAACACCGCGCTGGCGGTGCTCATGGTCAGTTCCATCGCGGGTAATTTCCTCGCCAGCTTCCTTGCGACGCGCTGGGGATATGGCCGGGCCATGGCGGCAATGGCGGTGCTTTACGGTGCCTCCATGGCCGCGTGTTTCGCGGTGCCATGGTCCTACAGCACCACGCTCAACTGGTTCGCGGTGATCGGCGTGTGTCAGGGAATCTTCGGGCTGTTCACGATGTGCCTGCCACCGCTGTTCCCCACGCTGCTGCGCACCACGGGTGCGGGCTTCTGTTATAATTTCGGACGGCTCGCCGCAGCGGGCGGGACGGTGTTCTTCGGCATCTTCAACAAGCCCGACGAACCTGGCAGAGCCCTCCTCGTTGCCAGTGTCCTCTTCATTCCCGCAGCCCTGCTGACCTTCTGGCTGCCTTCGCCGCGGGAGGACACGATGCTGGCGGAGATTTCAGATTAATGATCAAAACGGGATTGGAAAGAAAGTGGTGCGGCTATTCCCTCCGGGTAAGCTGCAGCGGCGGGGCTCACCCGCGGGGTGAGTTCGCCATGTGCGGGTTAGGCGGAGGCAAACTCCGCACCACGTTAGGTCATTCCCGTTTTTGGGTTTACGGTGTGTCGGTCACACGCAGTCTCACGAAGCGCGGCGCACCCGGAGAGATGGTCATGGTGTCGCGGACGGTGACGTTCGTGCGATCCGGAAGGTCAGTGAAACCAACAACCTGCGCGTGAGCAAAGCCATCTGCGGAAGTCCACACCGGGGACCAGACACCGGTGAGTCCGCTCTGACTTTCCACGGTATAGCGGAAACTGCTGCCGGCCTGCTTCCGCACGGGAAAGGTCAGCGTGAGAAACGGATCCGCGCCAGCGGTGGTCAGGCCGGACTGCGGGGCAGGTTCGGGACGGGGTGATTGCGGATCTGTCATGAGGCCGAATTCCATGATGTTCGGTGCGCCGTCGCCGTCCGGATTGGCCGTGGCGGTGGCATCGGCGGGATTCGGGAAATTCTGTGCGGCGAGCCATGAGGCCAGTTGATTGGTGACGGTAACCGTGACGTTGAAGGTGCGGGTGATGGCCTGATTGTCGAGGTCCGTCGCGGTAACCGTGATCGTGGCCGGGCCGCCGGCGAGCGGTGTGAGCGTGAGTTGGGCTCCGTTCACCGAGGCCCCGCAAACCAAAGGATCGGATGACTGCGCGGTGTAGGAAAGCGGTGCCACGGGACCGGCGGAAATCATTTTCACCAGCGCCGCGGGATCGAAGGCCGGGTCCGGCTGCCCGGCCGGGCACGGGACCGTCACCGGGCAGTCAGAGAGGACGCCGTTGGTGGTCGAGTAGTCGAAAATGCAAAGAGATGCGATGTTAGTGGCAACGGCCATGCCGGATGCCGGCACGCGGGCGAAGACGGCGAAGCCTTCGTTTTGGTCATTCAGATTGGTCGAATTGTCCTTGAGGCTGATAAAAAACTCACTGGTCGCGCTGTTCGGACTGCCGCCGGACTTGGCCATGGCCACGGTCCCCAGGCCGTTAGTGATTTCCGGCTCGTTGACCACCGGCGGCTTCCGCGTGATGGACGGGGTGCCCGCCGCCGCCTTGTAGCCGCCTCCCTGAAGCACGAATGCGGGGATGCTCCGGTGGATGATGGTATCCACAAAATCGCCGCGTTCGATGTAGCCTTTGAAATTTGCCACGGTGGCGGGTGCCGCGGTGGAATAGTAAAGGAAGTCAATGTTGCCCGTATTGAAGGCGAGCCGTGAGGCATCGGTCACATCGGGGTCATTGAAGTGAGCGCTGAGATTCATCTGAACGGGCGCTGCGCTGCCGTCGAGCGATTGGTCCGGAAGCGGCGTTCCGTTGGCCGGCGCGACTTTGTCCGGCACCGGACGGAAGATCGTCAGGTTGAGCGGCTTCGTTCCGAGCGGCCCGTTTCCTTCCTGGGCTCTGAGAGTGACCGTGAATTTGCCTGCCGCTGTCGCCGCGCCGGTGATACTGCCGGCGCTGCTGATTGTAATGCCCGGAGGCAATCCCGGGGCCGTGACGCCAGTCGTCAAAGCGACGAGTGCGCCGGTGGAGTTGTTTCTCCTGTAGGCGGTCGCGAGGAGCGAGAAGGGGACGTTAAGTCCGCCGCTGATGTAATCTGCGGTGCGGAAAACCGGCGGGCACTGCGTGGTGCCGGTGGGCGGTGGTGCCAGCAATTCCACTGTCGTGGGGGAGATCGCATACTCCTGGGCGGCTCCGGTGCCTTTCCATGCGACCATGGCCCATTCAAAGATAACGCCGCAGACACGGAAGGCCGCCGTTGGAGTGAACGTGGTCGAAGTGACGTTGGCACCGTATTCTCCAAGGATGGTGTAATTCGAGGAAGGACTCGTGCGATAGACCAGCCAGAAGCCGCCCTCGTTATTGGACCGGTCCTGCCACGTCACATTGAAGCTGTTCGAGGCGTTCCAGGTCATGGAATTGATGGTCGGGGCTGTCGGCGGAACAGCCAGTGCCGGAGCGGACAGCAATACAGCCGGCAGGAGCAGCCGAGGGATAAGACGGAGGAGAGGGGAAATGGTCACGGTAAGGGAGCGGGGTGAATTGCGGAGCGATCATAACCGCCGCCCCCCGCCGCTGCCAAGCCGGAAAGCGCTACCTTTGACACTGGGCTTGAACGGGCTCCATTGGGGGCCTCCTAAACACTCCCATGAAGTTCCCCGCCATGCTCGCCTCCCTCCTCGCCGGTCTCGCCGCGCCGCTGTCCGCCGCCGAAAAACCCGCCTACCCCTCCGCCCGCCGCGAGGCGCTCGTGGAAAAACTCCACGGTACTGATGTGGCGGACCCCTACCGCTGGATGGAGGACATTGACAGCAAAGAAACCCGCACCTGGGTGGAGGCGCAGGCCAAATTTGCCAGCGACTACCTATCCGCCATTCCGCAGCGCGCCACCTTTCTCAAACGCCTCCGGGAACTCCAGGACTACGACAAGCTCGGCGTGCCCTCGCGAACGGCCGGCCGGCTTTTCTACAGCCGGAAGAAGGGTCTGCAAAATCAGTCGGTCGTCTTCTGGAAAGAGGACCGGCCGGACGCAGAGGAAAAGATCCTGCTCGATCCCAATACGCTGAGCAAAGACGGCACCATTGCGTTGAGCGGCTACGACCTGACGGACGACGGAAAGATTGCGGCCTATTCGCTGAGCGAGGCGGGCAGCGACTGGGAAACCGTTTATGTCAGGGACGTGGACACGGCCAAAGACCGCGGGGATGTGATTCGATGGGTAAAGTTCAGCGGCCCCTCCTGGAGCCGGGATGCGAAGGGCTTCTATTACAGCCGTTTTGCCGAACCGAAGAAAGGTGAGGAACTGAAGGCTGAGAACTACGACCAGAAAGTTTATTACCACACGCTGGGCCAGCCGCAGGAGCAGGACCGGCTCGTCTATGAACGCAAAGATCATCCGAAATGGGGTCTCAACGCCGGCGAAACCGAAGACGGGAAGTACCTCGTCATCTCCGTCACCGAAGGGACCAGGGCGGAGAACAACCTGTTCTACCGCGATCTCACCAAAGGTCCGGACTCTCCCGTGGTGGAGTTGCTCACGGACTTCACCGCCGACTGGAGTTTCCTCGGCAATGACGGCCCGCGCTTCTATTTCCTCACCACTGACAAAGCGCCGAACCGCCGCGTCATCTTCATAGATGTGACAAAGCCGGCCGCGGAGAACTGGCAGGAGACCGTGCCGGCCGGCAAGAACGTCATTGAGAGTGTCAGCA
>JANNVM010000245.1:0-2588 GCA_031414455.1 Verrucomicrobiota bacterium | reverse complement strand
AGCGACGCTGGCGACAGTCGGGGTGCGGCGTGGGGTGATTACGACAACGATGGCTTCATCGACTTGTTCGTCAGCCAGGCCGGGCCTGGCGGCACCAACTCCTACCAGTTTCTCTACCACAACAACCGCGACGGTACGTTCAGCCGCGTGACCACCGGCCCGGTCGCGGCGGCCTTCTGCGCCTGCCGGGCGGCTGCATGGGGCGACTACGACAACAACGGTTACTCCGATCTGTTCCTCGGGAATCTCAATCAACCGAACTATCTGTTTCACAACAACGGCGAGGGATCATTCGCGGAGGTTCCCGATGTCGCGCCCGTCCCCGATATCGCCACCACCTCTGGCGTGACCTGGGTCGATTACGATTCCGATGGCTATCTGGACTTATTCCGCACCGCGCTAAACTTCCAGCCGCGCCGCCTCTACCTGAGCAATCACGATGGGACGTTCACGCGAATCACCCAAGGTGATTTCCTCACCGTCCGCGGTTCCTTCGCCA
The DNA here is from genome assembly GCA_031414455.1 of Verrucomicrobiota bacterium. GTDB lineage: Bacteria > Verrucomicrobiota > Verrucomicrobiia > Verrucomicrobiales > V1-33 > V1-33. Next base: position 2,089 of record JANNVM010000245.1, on the reverse strand, counting down.
GTGCCGCGTGGGGCGACTACAACAACGATGGCCGGCCCGACCTTTTCCTGCCAAATGGCAACTTTGACGCCGGCTTCGAGCCCAATTACCTTTACCGAAACGACGGCACCGGCACGTTTACTCGTGTGGGCGCCGGGATTTTGGATGGTAATTCCCAAAGTGCGACCGCGGCGTGGGGTGATTACGACAATGACGGCGACCTTGATCTGTTCGTGTCTTGCGCTGGTAGCGCCGGCAGCGCAAGCCGGCCCAACCTTTTCTACCAAAATAACGGCAACGGAACATTCACGAGCCTCACCACCCTGCCGGCCAACGACCCGGAGAACCAGGGCGGCGCCTCGTCCGGCTGCAACTGGGGCGATTATGACAATGACGGCTGGCTCGATTTGTTCGTCGCCAACAACTCCGGGCAAAATGACTTTCTGTATCACAACAACGGTGACGGGACGTTCACCAAAGTCCTCGACAGCATTGCGGTGAACGATGGCGTCGGTTCGTTAGCCACGGCATGGGGCGATTATGACAACGATGGCTTTCTGGACCTGTTCGTCTCGAACCGCGACGGTATTAATTTCCTTTATCACAACAACGGAAACGGCAATCATTGGATCCAATTCCGGCTGATCGGCACTCGTTCGAACCGCGGGGCCATTGGCGCGAAGGTGCGCGTGCGCGCCACCATCAATGGGCAGTCATTCTGGCAAATGCGCGAAGTCGACGGCGGCGACGGACGCAGGGGCCAGAACAGTCCGTATGTCCACGTCGGCCTCGGCAACGCGACGAATGCGGACCTCGTGCGCATCGAGTGGCCCTCCGGCATCGTGCAGGAGTTGCACGATGTCGCGTCCGGGCAATTCCGCACCATAACAGAGCCTGAGCCGCAGTTGACCGCAACGCTGGTGAATGGCCAGATGCGACTGACCGTGACCGGTGACCAGGGTTCCCGCTACGCCATCGAGACTTCGACTGCGTTGACCGGCTGGATTAGCGCGGGTCCCCCGGTCACGGTCACGGACCCTAACGGCACGCTGACCATCCCCGCTCCGGGCGGCGCGCCCAGCGACCCGCGACGCTTCTATCGCATCGCGCACTCGGCGCTGAAGTAAGCCCGGAGCGTTACTCAGGAGCCGGTCCTCCAGCGGCAAAAAACTCCGGCGGCAGCCGGCACTTCCTTCTGCTCATCCCATGAAAAATTGCCGCCTGTCGGCAGAGCACCAAACTTGACCACGAATCGCGCATGTAGAGAAGAGGCCACTTTTTCAGTCACCAATTCACTCACCACCATGAATGCCATCCTCACTCTTCTCTATCCTGCTCTCGTGAAGCAGAGCGCGTGTCTGCTGGCGAAGCATCCGGGCCAGCCCATGCAGCCGGAGGATTTGCTGCACATGGCTATCGAGCGCATCCTGCGCCGCCCGCCACCGGAGCGGATGCACGAGGCCCACATCCTGCGCGGGCTGGTGCTGACGGTGATGAAGCGCACTCTCGTTGATGAATGGCGGCGGAATGCCACGGCGCGCCGCCGCCATAACGCCTCCGCTCTGCCGCTGGAGGAGGCCGCTCACATCGCTGCGGAGGAACCCGAAACATGGCCAGAAGTGAACGAAGCCCTCGCCGGTCTGCGCAACGAACTGCCCGATTCCGCGGACGTAGTGGAATGGCGCTTCTTCCACGGCGTGCCGCAGTGCGAGATCGCCCGCTCGCTAGCGCTGTCCCCCGCCACCATGAGCCGCCGGTGGCAATCGGCCGTGAGATGGCTGCGCAAGGCCCTAACGCCCGCCGCCCTTCGCGTCGCGTGACGGCGAAGGAATGGTCCCGGAGGGACCTGCGATAATAGCCCGGCGTTTCAACGCCGGGTTGAAGAGAAAAGGAATGCCAGTCCCGAAGGGACGGCTGAATCCATCCCGCGGCCCCCGCAGGAAACGTCTCCCATCAGCCGTCCCTTCGGGACTTGTGCCATTGCCAATCCCATCCCGGCGTTGAAACGCCGGGCTATTTTCATTGATCCCTCCGGGATAATCCCCGGTGAGAACCCCACGGTGCCAGGCACATCCGGGAGTCCCACTGCCACCACCAGCGGCGGCAACAT
>JANNVM010000244.1:0-3701 GCA_031414455.1 Verrucomicrobiota bacterium | reverse complement strand
AGGCGGAGCTGGGTGACGCCGAGATTGCAGAGCGCGTAAATATTCTGCGGCTCGACGAGGAGGATCTTGCGGAACTGATTTTCCGCCGCGCCGTAGTCGCCGGCCTTGAATTGCTCTTCAGCGGCGTTGGCGTAGGCCTTGAGTTCTGTGGTCAGGCCGGCCTTGTCGGCCGCACCGGTGGCCGGCGGCGGAGCATCGGGCGCGGGCGCATCGGCGGCACTGTCCTCCACGATGTAGAGTTCCTTGCCGTCGGCGCTGGTGAGGAGCTTGTTGACCTGCGTGGAGGTGATGATGTCGCGCTGCGCTTTGCTGAGAAGAACGGGAGCCGCCATTTCATTGACGGAACGCAGCAGGGTTTCGGACTCGACGCCGAGTTCCTTCATCTTGTCGAGGATGCCCTCGTGGGCGAGTTCATCCATGAGGTTCTGCCGGGCCCGTTCGCGGCGACCCTGCTGCTTCAATTGCTGGAGAATGATTTCGCGCAGCACTTTGTTTTCGACGACCGCTTCACTTTCCGGAATGATGTCCGCGCTGCTGCGGTCAGCGAGCAGCCGGTCGGTGGCATTGAGCTTCGTCGAGAGCGTGGCGATTTGCTGACGGTAGTCTTCGTTCTCCTGCTGGACGGCGGCGAGGGAATCCTGCACGCCGCGCACCTGCTCCTTGAGTCTGGCGATCTCTGAGCGGTCGGTTTCCTTCTCCGTGGAAAGTTTCGCCATCTTCTCCTGCGCGGCAGCCAGTTCGCCTTTGAGGCGCTGGTTTTCCTGGAAAATCTTCAGCTTGTCCGGAGCCTTGAGACCGTCACCGGAACCGAGGAGGGCCATGATTTGCTCGCGCTCTTTGGTGAGGGATTCGCGCTCGGCTTTGAGTTTGATATTCTCCTCCTGGAGCGTGCGGGTGTAGGTGCGCATCTCGTCGAGAGCACCGTTGGCCTGGGCGAGTCTGGCATTGGCTTCGGTGAGCGCGCTCTCAAGTTCCGCCACTCTCTTGATCAGATCCTGGTGCTTGCGCTTCTCCGCCTGGCTGGCGGTTTCCAGCTTCGTCTCGGCATCAATGAGCCGCTGCTTGAGTGCTTTTTCGGCAGCCTGGGAGTTGAGCCGTTCCTTGCCCATGCGCAACAGCTCAGCCTCCTTGGCTCCGTTCTCCCGCAGAACTTCCTCGTTCCGCTTTTCGAGCCGGGTGATCTGGGCATAAAGCGATTTGAGCCGGTCGTCCATGAGCGTGCCGGGATTCCGCGGAGCGCTGGCGGCATCGTCGGCGGGAATGGCGGACTTCACATCCAGCGGCGCTTTGGGGTCGTTCGACTTAGCGCTGCCCAGGATGCCTTTGGGCGAAGCCTCGCCACCATTGGCGCGGCGCTCTCCCTCCTCTGCGCGCACCTCTTCCATGCTCTCCCGAATCTTCCGGCGCCGGTAGTCAATGATCTCCGCATTCCACGCCGGATCCTCCACATGCACCGCATCGAACGTGTCCCGGGCGTCCCGGTATTTAAAGTAAGACCCGACGAAGTCCTTCGCCTTCCGCATCTTATCCCCTTCCAACATGGTGAGATAGCCCTGGAGATAGGTGTCGCTCGTCGTCGGCTGCGCCTTCGCGGTCGAAGCGGCAGCCGGAGCCTGGGCGTTCAAGGAAAGGGGAGCCCAGGTAACGGCGGCAAGTCCGAGCACGAGGGCTGTGGAATAAAGCGGGCGGTTCATAGCGGGCGGCGAGTGTAGGGGGTTCCCCGGGGTTGGCAAATTATGATTCTTCCAGGCCGCCGCCCGTTCAATCTCCCCGAAAATCCCCCCCGCGCTCCGTCAGTGCCCTCAGTCCGCGGCGGAAAGTTTCGCCTTCTCCGTGCGGCTTTTATTGCCGGTCTCGGCATTCAAATTATCCGCCCAGTGCTGGAGAAAGAACTTCTTTTCCTGCGGCAGGAAGCTGTCGGCTGAACCGAGGATCGGCCGCAGGGCGCAGCTCACCTGGAGGGTGACGAGCAGAAACATGAAGCACCAGATCCAGAGATGCAGGCTGTCGGTCATGCCGAGGGCGCGGGCGCATTTCAGAAGGAGATGGATGCCGAAGCCGAGCGAGAACAGCCACACGATGAGCAGCAGCGCGCCGATGAAGCTGAGGCTGCCGGTGCTTTCGCCAAAGACCCAGACCAGCGGCGTGAATCCGGCGAGCAGCAGCGCCGTTAAACCGGTCGTGCTCAATAACATGCCGGTGATGGCTTTCATTTGCAGCGCCATGCCGCTGAGGGCGGCAAAGATGTAAAGACTGGGCAGACAGATGAGCGCGGCAAACAACATACCGCCGGTGATCTTCACCGTCGCCCACCACCACGGGCTGTGCGAGATGCTGCCGGTGATGCCGCCAAACGCCAGCAGGCACAGAATGGTAATGCAGGCGAGGCTGAAGGCCGTGCGCCCGGGCCGCTGACCGCTGATGAGTTCGTAGAGAATGCTGCCGGGGCTCTTCAGCAGCGCGGCGATGGCATTGCTGACGCCAGGCCCGCCTTCCATCGGCAGCAGTTCATGCGGTTTGCGTTTCACAGGGATGGCGGCGCGCGGAGTTTGCGGGACGGGTGACGGCTGGGGCCATTCGGGGGTATCGGGTGTTTCGTTCATGGTTTTGGTTTGGGTTAGGATCGGAGTCGTTTGGGACGGAGCCGCCGGGCGACAAAAACGGCGGTCAGGATGGCGCAGGCCGCGAGGAGCAGGACCACCAGCGGGGGCGAGTGCCGCAGCGGTCCGGCCAGCGATTTGAGATTCTGATAGATGGACTCGTAAAAGCTGCTCCGGTTCCAGTCAGGACGGAGGAAGCTGATGTCCTTGCCCGGCTGACCAAAAAACGGCCGCAGGTTCCACGACAACTGCGCGCCGACGAACAGATTCCCCGCCAGCCACGCGAGGAACACCCGCGGGGCCGCCGCCGGATTCTCCGACGCTGCGGCCAGCACCGGATAAAATCGCCGGTGCGCGGTGATGCCGGCGAATGCGATGATCGCCACATGCACGAGGAGGATTGTCCGATAGGCATCCTGCCCGCCGGGCGCGCCGGGCGGCGGCGCGTCCATTACCATCATCAGCGCCACCGGACTCAGGGCCCCGGTAATGAGCGAGAAACACGCGAAACTCATCAGCATCGCCAGCAGCGTTTGCCGGAAACCAAGGCCGCTGCCGAGCAACTGCGACAACATGCCGTTGAGCAATCCGTTCGTCATCAGGGTCAGGAAAATGAGCAGCGGCAGTTTCACCGCGACAAATCCGCCCATCAACGGCGCGCGCCACAGCCCGAGGGTGAATCCATACCCTCCGCAGCCGATGATGATCGCAGTGACGCACGCCAGCAGCCGCGCCGCCGTCGGCTCATTCAGCCAGGCCTGCAATGCCGCGGGCCGGCCCTGACAGAGCAGGGGCAGTTCGCGCAGCGACTGGAAAAAGGCAGGCATGGGGTTGGTGCAGTTGGACCGGCGGGAGGCGAATTGGTTCAATAGCTTTGCAGAACAAAGTCACTTTGCAATACAAAGTTGTGGCGGTGCGGGAGAATTTTTTGAATGTGAGGGTGACTTCACCCTCACAGAGTGATCCTTGCCCGCCGGTGCCCGCGCCTCAAGACCGCCGGATGTGACAAGGCGCGGTGATGCTGGCACTTTTCCGGGTGCGGGGAGTGGCTTGCCCGGGACCGCGGCTTTGTAAGGCGCTCGCCATGACAAGGAACTCGAT
>JANNVM010000243.1:0-12424 GCA_031414455.1 Verrucomicrobiota bacterium | reverse complement strand
TCCACCGCGACATCAAACCGTCGAACATTCTCGTGACACTCCACGATGGTGTGCCGGTGCCAAAGGTGATTGATTTCGGAATCGCCAAGGCGATTGAAGGACGGCTCACCGACGCGACAGTATACACGCAATTGCACCATTTCATCGGCACGCCGGCTTACATGAGTCCCGAGCAGGCGGAGATGAGCGGGTTGGACATCGATACGCGCAGCGATATCTACAGTCTCGGGGTGTTGCTCTACGAACTGCTGTCCGGCAGCACGCCTTTCGACGCGAAGGAATTACTGGCCTCAGGCCTCGACGCGATGCGGAAAACCATTCGCGAAAAGTCGCCGATGCGTCCGAGCACACGCTTCGCAACGCTGAAGGGCGAGGAGTTATCGACCACCGCCAGGCGCCGCTCGGCTGACACCGCCAACCTGCTCCACCAGCTCAAGGGCGACCTTGACTGGATCGTGATGAAGTGTTTGGAGAAGGACCGGACGCGCCGTTACGACACGGCCAACGGTTTGACCGCAGATCTAAAGCGACACTTGAACGACGAACCGGTGGTCGCCCGGCCGCCGAGCGCTGGCTACCGGTTCCAGAAAGCTTTTCGCCGGAATAGACTCGCTTTCACTGCCGCAGCCGCGGTGGCGGTGGCGCTGCTCGCGGGCACCGGGGTCAGCACATGGCAGGCAAGGCAGGCGACGCGGGCAAGGGAGGCGGAATTCAAACAGCGGATTGCCGCTCAGGACGCCCAGGCTCACGCGGTGGAACAACAGAAGAAAGCCGAGGCGTCGTTGAAGCAGGCGGAGTGGCTGGTTTACGCCGGTAAACTGATGCTGGCCCAGACCGATTTTGAGAGCGGCAACGGCGCGCTGGCCCTGCATTACCTCGACGAGTGTCAGGAAAAACTGCGGGGTTGGGAGTACCGCTACCTCCGGACGCGAATCGACGCCCCGCTAACGATAACGGGACACCAGGAAGGGCTGAACAGCGTGGCGTTCGGTCCGGATGGCAAGCGTATTGTCACCGGCAGCGCCGATAAGACGGCGAAGGTCTGGGACGCCGCGACAGGCAAGGAACTTCTCGCCCTCAACGGACACATTGAGGGGATTTCCGGCGTGGCGTTCAGCCCCGACGGCACACGCATCGTCACCAGCAGCCGGGACGGGACGGCGAAAGTGTGGGATTCCGCGACGGGCAAGGAACTCCTCACGCTCAAGGGGCACACCGGCGCTGTGCGCGGCGTGGCGTTCAGCCCCGACGGCCAACGGATCGTCACCTCCGGTGATGACCAGACGGCGAAAGTGTGGGACGCCGCGACGGGCAAGGGAGTCTTCACCCTCAAGGGGCACACCCACTGGGTGCGCAGCGTGGCGTTCAGCCCCGACGGCAGACGGATCGCCACCGGCAGTTTTGACCGGACGGCGAAAGTGTGGGACGCCGCGACGAGTTTTGAGGTGCTCACCCTCAAGCACACACACTGGGTTTCCGGCGTGGCATTCAGCCCCGACGGCAACCGGATCGTCACAGTCAGTGATGACCGGACCGCAAAAGTGTGGGATGCCGTAACGGGCCATGAATTCCTCACCCTCAAGGAGCACACGGAACGTGTGACCAGTGTGGCGTTCAGCCCCAACGGCCTGCGCATTGTCACCGGCAGTGCGGACCAGACGGCGCGGGTGTGGGACGCCGCGACAGGTCAGGAGATCTTTGTGCTCAAGGGACATGCCGGAGAGGTGCGGAGCGTGGCGTTCAGCCCCGGCGGCAAGCACATCGTCACCGCCAGTGAGGACAAGACGGCGAAGGTATGGGATGCCGAAAATGGCCAGCAAGTTCCCACCCTCAAGGGACACGGCGACTTTGTGAGCAGCATCGCGTTCAGCCCGGACGGCCAACGGATCGTCACCGGCAGCGGGGACGGGACGGCGCAGGTGTGGGACACCGCAACGGGCGGGAAAGTCCTAACTATTAACGGATCCGCCAGCAGGACGTGGAGTGTGGCGGGTATATGGGGCGTGGCGTTCAGCCCCGACGGCACACGCATCGTCACCGGCAGCCAGGACAAGACGGCGAGGGTGTGGGATGCGGTCACGGGCGGGGAACTCCTCTCTCTAACGCACGCAAACGCAGTATCGAGCGTGGCGTTCAACGGCGACGGAAATCGCATCGTCACTGGCGTTGGTGAGTGGTGGGCCAACCCGGGTAAAGAGCCGGGCGAAGCGAAGGTGTGGGATGCGGTGACGGGCCAGGAAATCCTCGTCCTCAGGCATGCGAATGCAGTGTCGAGCGTGGCGTTCAGCCCTGACGGGCAACGGATCGTCACCGGCAGCGGGGACAAGTCGGCGAAGGTGTGGGACGTTGCGACGGGCAAGGAACTCTTCGCCCTCGAGCGGCACACAGGCAAAGTGAACAGCGTGGTATTCAGCCCCGACGGCCATCAGATAGTCACTGGCAGTGAGGACCGGACGGCGAAGGTGTGGGACGCGGCGACGGGCGAGGAACTCCTCGCCCTCAAGGGGCACACGGGCGCAGTGCGCAGCGTGGCGTTAAGTCCCGACGGCAAACGGATCGTCACGGGCAGTAATGACCGGACTGCGAGAGTGTGGGACACCGGAACGGGCCAGGAAGTCATCGCCCTCAAGGGCCACACCGAAATGGTGTGGAGCGTAGCCTTCAGCCCCGACGGCAATCGCATCGTCACCGGCATCGCCGGTGCTGGCGCTACGGTAAAAGTCTGGTGCGCCGCGCCGCCGGCTGCTGGGAAAATCACGCAGGCCGGCGAATGAAAAGAAGATCACGCTGGATGACGCGGCCGCGAGCGGGTTGCCAGACAACGGGCCGGACGAGGAACGGTACAACGGGCCACACCAAAACGGTACAACGGGCCACACCAATAATGGAGGAAATCGCTGGCATTGAACTGATTGCGGGGCGCCACTTCGACCACTCGCTGCCTCGACATGGGCCGCTTTGAGTTTGCGGTGCTGCTCCGCGCCGACCGGGCGAAGGAGGTGCGGAGCCGTTGAAATCCGGTAGGGCTGAGCTGCGGAACAACGGGCCTGGAAAAGGGGGGCAGCAGTCTAGTGCCGGCGAATCATGAGTTGTGGCAATCCATAATGCGACGCCATCCCTGCGGCCTTCAAGCCCCAGCGCATCAACCTCTTTGGCTCGCACGCTTACGGAAAACCCACGCCGGAATCCGATGTGAACCTGCTCGTAGTCATGCCCAAAGCCCGCCGCTTTTGGATGCAGACGACTCAGAAGATCCACCGAACAGTATTAACAGGCTTCCCTGTGGATGTCCTCGTGCGCGATCCAGTCTTCCTGCGCGACCGTCTCCAGGAGAGCGACTGCTTCCTGCGCGAGATCACCTCTAAAGGCCGCGTCATGTATGAAAGCAGCCACGCGTGACTGGATCGCCAAAGCCGAGGCCGACTATCTCGCCGCCGTGGACCTCGCCCGCCGCCGGAAACTCCCCCTGCACGACATGGTGTGCTTTCACTGTCAGCAGTCGGCAGAAAAATATCTCAAGGCCAGACTCGAGGAAGGTGCACTGCATTTCCCAAAACCCATGACCCGGAAAGCCTTCTCCGTTTTGTCCGGCGGTGATCCCCTACTGTGTTTCCCGGAAAAATGGGCGGCAGTCCACTTGAATCCGAGAGACAAAACCTGTTTGCCAAAAACGAACAATCGTTCAACTTTAGCATACAATGTTCGTCCTCGCACGACTGTTTCCCAAAGCAACGCGCTGAAGTGCTGCGCCTCCTCATGGACAGCCCGGAAGGGAACTGCATCTGCGTGATCTCTCGCGCCTGGCAGGTCTGACACCGGCAACGCTGCAGAAGGAACTCGCGAACTTCACCGCCAGTGGTCTCGTCACCTCGCGACGCGCCGGCAACCGGCTCTACTTCCGCGCCAATACAGAGCATCCGGTCTATCCCGAACTCCGCGGATTGGTGCTGAAAACATCGGGCATTGCCGCCCACCTGGAAGCAGCTCTGTCCGGGATTCCCGGCATCGTGTCCGCGTTCATCTTTGGCTCCATCGCCGCGGGCACAGAGAACGCGGAGAGTGACGTGGATCTGCTCGTTCTCGGCAGCGCCGGGCTCCGGAAGATCTCCGCTGCGCTGCGGGGAGTGAGCGATTCCCTGGGCCGGGAGATCAACCCGCATTGTCTTACGGTGGAAGAATGGCGTCAGCGCCTGACAGGAGATGATGCCTTTGTCCGCCGCGTCGCCGCCGAGCCGAAACTCTGGCTGAAAGGAGGCCCGGATGTCCCTCGCTGACTGGGCCGCAAACGGCTGGCTGCGGCCTCATCAAACCACGCGCCGGCAAATCGCCGGTTTGCTCGCCATCGTGGATCGCGATCTTGAAGATGCCAGCCAGCGTGATCTTTTCGTCCGACTGGCAGTTTGGCATCGGCTATAACGAGCCCTCAAACTCTGCACCATCCTTCTCTACGCCTGCGGCTACCGCTCATTCTTGGTTCCGAACGCTGCGATGCTGCTGACTACCTCGATGCCTGCCGGGCCAAACGAAATACTGCGGTGCGGAGTATGAAGCCGCTGGTGTGGTAAGCCACTCGGAGGCGGCAGAACTCTGCGAGTTCGCCACATGTCTTCGCAAAGAGGTTCTCGTCTGGCTGGCGCAATCCGATCCGAAACTCTGTCCCTGATATTTCCCGTCAGCACTCCTTTCCCTGAGACGTGGAGGCGGGACAGATGAGCCAGAGGCAGTTTCATTGAGCTGCGCCGGATATAGCCGAAAGCCGCCGGGCGGACAAGATTCTGTTTTCCCGGACGCAAAAAGGCACGACGTGGTTTTGCACGGAACAGAGAACACTCCCAGTGAGCCCGTGCAGAAATCCGGAGTGCAAAAAGGGCCGGAGGCAGGAGTGCTGCCGCCGGCCCCGGGGGGACGAATGTTGTGAAGGGGCGAAGTTACTTCGCGGCTGCGAGGACTTCCTTGAGCTTCCCGGCGAAGGCGTCGGGGGTGGTGCCGCCGATGGACTTGTCAATGGACTTCCCGGCTTTGGTGAGGAACTGGATGTGCGGGATGCCGCTGACACCGAATTTTTTGGCGACTTCGCCGTTGGCTTCAATGTCGGTGTCAAGGTAGGCCCAAACGAATTTGTCGTGATAGGGTTTCACGGCATCGGAGGGGTAAACCTTCTTTTTGTTGGCCTGGCAGGGCCCGCACCACGTGGCGGAGAAGACGACGATGACCGGCTTGCCTTCCTTCTTAGCAGTGGCGAGGGCGGCCGTGTAGTCGGTTTCAAATTTGGGGCTGCCTTCCGGGAAGTCACCTTTGGCGTAGGAAGTGCGGGAGAGGAACATGCCGGCGAGGCCGACGGCGAGAATGGCAAGGAGTGAGCGGCGGTTCATGGGGGTGGGTGGTTTAAGTGGAGAATGCGGACGATGCTTTGAGAAATACCATAAAAAAAGAAAAAAGAAAGGCCGCGTGCCGGCGGTGAGCGCAGCACGCGGCCGGAAACGGTGGATTACTTCGCGAGAGCAAGGTTTTGCACGACGTAGGTCTTGGCCTGCTCGCCGAGGACTTCGTTGAGCTTGGTCTTGCAGACCTGGTCGCAGGTGGCGGTGAACGTCACTTTCTGCTCACCCTCTTTCGCTCCGGCTTCGAACTTCACGTTCGCGCCGCCGGGAAGTTTGGCGATGGCCTCGCTGACGTGAGTTTTGCAGCCGGCGCAGGTGACACCGGTAAAGGTGGCAACGTAGGTGTGCGGGGCAGCGTCGGTGGACGCGGTCTTCTTCGGCTTTTCCTCTTTGGCTTTTTCGGTCTTCTCACCGGCTTTCATCCAGCCGGAGATGCCGGCGGAAAGGTGCTTCACGTTGGTGTAGCCGAGTGTGGTGGCAGCCTTCGCCGCGGCCTGGTAGGCGTTGCAGGAAGGGCCGCCGCAGTAGGCGACGACAAGTGCTCCTTTGTCCTTGGGAAGGACATCAGCCAGCTTCTCCTTCGACGCCTGGAAGTCAACGGCTGTAGGCACGTGGCCGGATTTCCAGCTGTCACTGCCGTTGACGTCAATGATGACGACTTTCTTCTCAGCGATGGCCTTCTTGAGGTCGCCAATGCTGATGTCGGGATATTCGTCGGCACGAGTGATGCCGGTGAAGGCGAGGGCTGCGGTGAGCAGCGTGAGGATGAATTTCTTCATGTGGGTGTGTTTGGCTTGGGTTGTTGTTTTTGTTTAAGGCCGCGCGGCAGGACTGCCTCACGGAGATTTTTGTATGGCGGGAAGCCGGCCAGTGCGGAAGCGTCGCAGGGGGAGAGAGTTATTTACCGCGATCGCAGGCGTGGATATCCCTGTGCAGCCAGCGGAAGCGGAAGCGGAAACTCCGTCCCTTACTGGCCCTCCAGTCAGGTGAATCCAACGCCGCACGACTCCCGATGGAGCGGGCACAGAACGGGTGCGACTGGCAGTGGGCGGTTCATTACAGACGGATGGGTACATCGTGGTAACCATACGACGTCAGGCAACAAAAATTATTCCCGCAAAAATTTATCCTCACTCGCCATTCGCAGGGGCCGGCCTCAGAACAATTCGTGCGCCAGGATACTGAGGCTGTAAATGGCAGCCGTCTCGGTGCGGAGAATGATGGGCCCGAGACTCATGGGCTGGCAGCCGTGGGATTTGGCGAGACCCGTCTCTGAGGGGGTAAAGTCTCCCTCGGGACCTATGAGCACAAGCACGCTGTTGGGATTCGTTCTGCCGGGATGCAGCGCCGTCCAGTCGGCGAGAAGCTGTTTGAGCCGTTGTGTGCCCGGCTCAATGGCCGCGATGATGAGCATTTCCTGCGCGGGTTTTTGGGCAAACAGACGGTCCATCGCCACCGGCTGTTGCACACGTGGCAGGTGATTCTGACCGCACTGCTTGCAGGCTTCCACGGCAATCCGCTGCCATTTCTGCTGCTTGTCCGCTGCCTCGCTGGCATCCAGGCGCACAACGGTTCGTTCACTGATGACAGGAATGATCTCCGATGCCCCGAGTTCGGTGGCCTTTTGAATCACAAGGTCCATGTTTTTCCCCTTCGGTACAGCTTGGGCCAGGGTGATGGCCGAGGCGGGCCGCGGAGTTGTTTGCGTGAACAAAGCCTGGAGACCAACTTCGCGTTTGGAGACAAGGGAAATCTCTGCGGTCACTTCCGTGCCTTCACCATTAAAGACAATGACGCGTTGGCCCTGCCGCAGCCGCAGCACCTCCGTGCAGTGGCGGGACTCGTCTTCGTCGAGGGCAAGGTGATCGGGATTCCACTGCGGCGGCGGAATGTAAAAGCGATGCAGGGTCATTACAGAATCCTGCCATGATGGTGATGACCCCGCACGAAAAGTGGAAACTCGACAGGAATTTCGATCCGGAATTACAGTCACGCCGCCAAAAAAAAACCGGCCTCCTTTGCAGGAAGGCCGGTCGTAAAAAGATTGGAGCGATTAGTCGTTATTAAATCCACCGGGGGAGAGACCACCGCCGGGGGTAATCAGGTAGATGCCGCCGACACCGCTGTTGAACAGATTGAAGTCGTCGGTGTAATCAGTGGTCTCAACAGCTGCCGCACCTTTACCAGTCGGCTCTTTCCCGGTCGATTCCTTGCCAGTTGAAGCAACACCTTTGCCGGAACCGAACTCATCGGCGATTGCTTTGGCGGCTTCGGGGGCGGTATCAATGGCGCAGGCGATAATGGTCGGGGTTTCGTCCGGGGCGAGTTCCGAGGCGGTCTTCACGATCTGCACAACCAATGCCTTGTCAGCTTTGGAAGCCTTGATGGCCGCTTTGACGATTTCGCAGACGCACGTCGGAGCGCTGCCCACTTCTTTAGCGACGATCTTGAGCACGTCCTCCGGTGTGGCGGCGACTTCCTTGCTCACTTTCTTGGATTCGGCCCCGCAGTCCTGCCCTTTGTCGGCGGCTTGCGAGATTTGTCCGAAGGCCATGGTGACGAGAGCGGCGATGCCGGTCATGCTCAGGGTGAAACGGTTGTTCTTCATTGTGGGGTGGTCCTTTGGGTTGGGTTTGAAAGTGGGCTGATTCGCTTAATTAGTGCGCAATATGGAGGGACTTTTATCCGACGCTGTCCGTAGCGTCCAGCAGAAAGTTTGTCGAAATGGAAGATTTTGTCAGCCTCCGGAAGACGATTTGCGAAGCCAAGCCGTCCCGAGGGCGACGCTCCACTGAAATTTCCGGGCGTGTTCGCGGATCAAAAACGGGAGATCGGTCTGTTTTTGCAGGATAAAATGGGGGGAAAGTGCGTTCTGGAGCCATGTAAAGGTGTTATTGGACGGCCAGCGGTCAGGCGGGGTAAATTCCTCCAGCCAAGTGCAGGGAGTGGTCAAAATGAGCAGGCCGCCCGGCCGGACCAGCGCCGGGAGACGCCTCAGGAGAAGCACCGGATCCGTGAGGCGGCAAAGGAGGTTCGCGGCATGAACAAGGTCGAAACCGCCGAGATCATCGCGCAACTGCATGGCGTCCCCCTGCTCAAAGGAGACGCATTCGGGCCGGGATCCTGCGGGCAGGGTGGCCGTAAGCTGTCGAGTGGAGGCGGCTTCTACGCGGCAGGTGTAGTCTTGCCGGCCATTGATGCGCATGGCCTCCGCGGCAGCAATGAAACTCAGGGAATAATCAATACCGATGACTTCCGCACACGTCCGGGACAGTTCAAATGCCGACCGGCCGACGGCACACCCGAGGTCCAGCCCCCTGTCCCGCGGAGTGTCATCAACGAACGTGCTAACCGTCCTCACCGGGAAATGCAGCGCGTCCAACGGACCAAAAGACCAGGGCATGACCTCCGCGTCACTGCCATAATGAAAAAGCAAATACTCGTCGAGGAGGCGGGGGGATTCGTAGAGGCTGGACACGGGCCGCAGTAATCAGTAATCAGTTGGGATCCGGCGCGGTTTCAGTGGCAGAAACCGGCCACTGACCACCGAGCACCTTTCTTCACTCTCCAGCCAGCGCGTCCAGCAAATACCGGGCGGGCTTGAAGTGCTCAATAAGCACCTCCTGCCGGGATCCGCGCTTCATACGCACCTGGCGAATATCGAAGTTCGGGGTCTTGTGGGGAGCAAAGAGAATATCGTCGTGGGTCGCATTGCGGCGGTCTTTGAAGAGATCCGGCGTCAGGTGACCGCCGAGATGGTCGTCGCGACCGGTGGCGAGATGGCAGGTGCCAAGGACTTTTTCATCCTGAATATCAGCGCCGCTCACAGGGAGCACCTGGGTGCCGAAGCCAAGTTCACCGAGCACTCCGGTCATGGGATCGTCGGTGAGTCTTGCGTTGTGCGCCGCGATGGTCGCGGGATCGCCGGAGATGATTTCACTGCGGGTAATGCGGCCGCCGCTAACAAACAAGCGGCCGAGGGTCCCGTCCTCGTATTTCATGGGAAACTGCCCCTCCGCACCCGTGGGAACGAAATACACCTCGCCTGCGGGGAGGTTGGCGATGTCCGGCTGGAGGCCGCGGCAAAGGCCGTGACTTTTCTGCGCCTCCTGACCGTCCAGCATGAGTTTCGCAGTGAGAACTTCGCCGGTCTCGAGTGCAAAATCGATTTCGATCTCATCGGCTTTTGTCAGTGCGCGACGCAGTTTCTCGGCGTCGCGGCTCACGTCGTTGTAATCCACGGCGAGGCCGGTGCTCAAAATGACTTCGTTGACACCGTGCAGCGTCGCGCCGCGGAAATTATACTTTTTCGCCATCGCTGTGAGCGGTGCCGTGGCGCTGTAGGTCGAGATGCACAGAATGATATCGTAATCGGGATAAACATCCGTCTCGAGGCTGAGCACATTGCCGGCGAGATCACGGCATTCGTCCTCCAGATCGAGGTTGCTGCCATAGGTCATTTTGTAGGCGAAAATCTCGCCTCCGGTCATGCCGAGGACCTTCATAACGCCGTTGTGAAGCGCCTGATGGAAATGCTCCCATGCGCGCTTTTGAATGGCGAGAGCCGGCTCCCCGAGGAACGCGGCATCCTTCATCAACGAGAGGTCAGGGAGGTCAATGAGTACACAAACTTTGCGGTTCAGAGTGGGCTCGAAAACGGTGCGGAGCAATCGTTCG
This sequence comes from Verrucomicrobiota bacterium, assembly GCA_031414455.1. Lineage (GTDB taxonomy): Bacteria > Verrucomicrobiota > Verrucomicrobiia > Verrucomicrobiales > V1-33 > V1-33. Next base: position 2,366 of record JANNVM010000243.1, on the reverse strand, counting down.
AGGCTGAACGGCGGGAAAGTGCGTGCGGCGGGAGGAGTCTCTAGGGCTTGGAGGGCGGCGCTCATGATTTTGGGGAGGGGTTTGAAAAATGACATACGCCCGTGGGGCACCGGAGGGTTCACTTCACGCGGGGATTTTTGCGGGTGATTCCTTCCCGCCACAAACGAAAAAGCCCGGGAGGCGCAGGCTCAATTCCCTGGCCCGGCCCTCAACTCCAATAATCAATTTAAGGTGCAAGAGGCCGTGAAGTCGTCCGGGTTGAGTCTCCGGGTAACTCCCCGGCTTCGTCCCGGCGGGCCTGCCCGGTATTACAGGACGCGGGAGTTGTGCCGATCACGGGCGTTGCGCAAATCGAGGGCCAGGGTGCGGTAATGTGTCTTCGTTTTTCTTCGGCGAATCGGTTCTGTCAGGGGAGCCCCCATGCGGCGCGGCGCAATTGCCATTCCGCGACAGGGAGCTGCACGAGGAGGGGATGGCACGCAGGGTCCAGCCATGCGAGGAGCCGGAGGATTTCCTTTTCGCGCATCGCGGTGCATCCGGCAGTGGGCTTTCGCGAACGGATATGAAGGAAGATGCAGGAGCCGGCGCCCGGCGTCTGCTGCCAGTTGTGCTGCACGATAATGCCGCGGCGATAGACTCCGCTCCCGGGAATCATGTTCTCGGCGCTGGTCCAGTCCTCCTTCACCGCGGCGGCGTCCACGACTCTATTATAATACCGCGACTTCGAATCATCCACTCCGGCGTGGGTCGCGGTCATTTGCCGCCACGGCCAGCGCACCGCGCCGGATTGCGCTGCGGGCATCGCCCCGAATGCCGCGTCGAGCCGGAAAATCCCCGCCGGTGAACAACCGTCCCCCTCCCGCTTCACCGCGACTCCGCGGGGTGCCGCATGCAGCCCGCGGCCCCAGCGCATCCCGTTGCGCCCAAGTACTACGGGTATGGCCGCACCCTCCTGGCGCCAGGGCGCACCGGCCTTGTCACGCGTCCACAGTGTGAGGGTGCCGGTCGTCGCAGACCACGCCGGCGATTCCACGCGAAGCAGTTGCCGGCACGCCGGCAGACCCGGCCCGGCCGCTGCGGCAGGCACAGCGATAGCCGGGAGCAAACGAAGAGCAATGCGGCGGGTCATGACGCAGCTTCGCCGAACGGTCGAAATCGGAAATCAGAAATCAGGGGAAATATCGAACCGCGGAAGACGGCGGAATCTGCTTTTCATCGCCACATCAAAACGGTTTCAGATCCGGTTTTGCCGGTTTACGGTTTTCTGATTCACGCTTCGTGATCTGCATGGTCACGCTTTCCTCAGATCCTGTCCCGCCGCCTCCGGCCCTCGCCTCCGGTGAATGGGGGGCTGACCTCGCCTTCCTTGGCCGCGTGCGCGACAGTGAGGACGGGCGCAGGATCACCGGGATCGAATACACTGCCTATCCGGAAATGGCGCTGCGGGTGATGGAGGAAATCGCCGCCGCCATGCAGGCGGAACACGGCCCGCATCCTGTGAGAATTCATCACTGCACGGGCTTTGTGCCCGCCGGAGAGCCCTCCATTCTCATCGCCACCGGCGCCCGGCACAGCGCCGCCGCATTTGCACTCTGCGCGGAATATCTCCGCCGCATCAAGTCCACCGTGCCCGTCTGGAAACGCCCGGTCTTTGCCTGAGCCCGCTGTTACAGTCCCCTGCCACGCGGTGCGTCCCCGGGGAAAAAGCCGGCGATGCCACCGGGCCCAAACGTGCCGGTCTCGCTCATCGTAGCGGCACCGTTGGCCGAACTGTCACGCTGAAAACTGCCGGTGCAGTCGTCATCGAATTCCATTTGATAGTCGTCAATGAGATCACCGCCGGCACCGGGGAACGTGATGGCAACACTCGCGGAATTGCCGCCGGTGCGGGAATAATCATAGGTGAACGGCGTGATCTCCATGGCACCTTCCACCTCTTTCGTCTGCACCCCGGTGCCGTCACCGTTGAAGGTGAGCGTGCAGGGCGAACTGTCGTTAATAACAAATGTCAGCCCGGCAAGGCCGTCGGGCGGGCAGTCAGGATTGACCGGGGGATTCTGCTCCTCCGGCAGCGTGAATGTTCCACTGCGCGGAATGACTCCGCCGGGCACGTCAGGTGAAAAAATCTCCTCGAACCGCCCCACGCCTGGAGCAGTGAGGTCGAGCGAGAGATCCAGGGAAGGACCGCCCGTGAGATGGAGATTGAGTTCGCCGCTGGTCGCGTTCTCGGGATCGTAAGCATAGGTGCCTTGACCGATGCTTCCGTTCGCAGCGGTGAGGACGACCGTCGTCTCCGAGGTAAAATGCAAGTGGGTCAATTGCCCGCCTTCATTGAACGCCATGCTGGTGCCCGCGAGCGTTCCGGG
>JANNVM010000242.1:0-7855 GCA_031414455.1 Verrucomicrobiota bacterium | reverse complement strand
ATTTGAGACAATTGAAGCCGTGAGCATCCTCGGAGCGCCGGGCTCCTTCGGCGGTTTATTACTCAAATGAGAAGGGGGGAATGGTTTTCGGCGATCCGGCGGGCCAGGGGTTTACCCCTTGTAGATGTCGCGGCGGCAACGGTGCGCGGTATCTCGATCACAGTTCCGAGTAGAGTGGGCACAGGGAAGCATGCATTTGTGGACGGTTTCACAGATCGGCAAGGGCGGCGTGGGCAGGAGCGACTCACTTCGCTCCGGGCGGCGGGAAGTTACGCGCGGCATCGTCGAGCACGAGCACCCAGTCCAGGGCTTCGCCGGGGTCGGGCGGAGTGAATTCCTTCGTCCCGGTGTTGGGGAATTCGCCGGCCTCTTTGGCGCTGCCATCGCGCGGGTTGAACCACCACGCCTTCACTTTCGCGCCCGTGAGCTTGTCCATCTGCACGCTGAACTTCCGCCCCGCCGGCACATAGACCATCGCGCAACTTCCGTTCGCGGTGCGGGTGGCGGCGAAGAAATAACGTCCCGCGCCGGGCACGCTGGTGGGGACGGTGTCGGTGACGATAACGCTTTGGTCCGGCACGAATTCCAGAACCGGCCGCGATTCCATGAGCCGGCGTCCGTGCTGCATTTGCAGCGCGCCGGGTTCTACGATGGCCTGCTTCCACGGCATGAGCGGCGCATTCACCGGCTTGCGTCCGGTGTCGAACATTTGCCAGACACTGTGATGTCCGTAAGTGTGTCCGAACGCACCTGTGAAGAGATTCCAATAGAGCGGGCGCCGCACGTCGCTGGCGAGCGAGTGGCCGAATTCCTTCGCTTTGAAATTGATGGGATGGCCCTCGTAGATTGGCTCGCCGTCGAGCACTGGCTTCACCGGCGTGCGGTCGTAGTCCTCGCGCGTCTTGTCGTAGCGGCCGGTGAATTCCACGACGTGGCCGTTCTGCCGCATGTTAAAATCCAGCCACGGTGCGTCGTGAAAATGCTGCGCGCTGCCCTGCCCGCCGGTGGGATGAAACGTGTGCAGATGCCCGCCGCCGTCGCCTTTGTGCAGGCCCAGCGCCATGCGGCGGATGATCTCGCGGTGCGTGTCATTCTCGACCGGACGGTCGCCGCCGAGAATCCAGACGAGCGCCGTGTCTTTATAACGCTGCCCTATCCACGCGCCGTAGGTTTCGGCATTCTCCGGCGTGAAGACCTCCGGCCCTTCGCCCCATTTCTTGTTCCACTTGTCGCCCCACGTTGGCAGAAAGCCGATCGTCAGGCCCAGCGCGTTGGCCTTGTCCACGATCCAGTCCACATGGTCCCAGTAGTCGTTGTCCGGGCCGTCTTTGACCGCGGGCTTCGCGGGATCATTCCCCTCCAGCGGCAAATGGCCGTAGGCGTTCGGATCGGTCAGGCCGGCGAACTCCGCGAGCGCCACGGCCTGAATAACAGTGTAGCCGTTCGCGGCGCGCTGCATCAGATAATGCTCCGCCTCCTCGCGATTGAGCCGGTGAAACAATTCCCACGCCGTGTCCGCGAGCCAGAAGAACGGCGCGCCATCGCCAGTGACGAGGTGGCGTTTATTTTCAGAAACCTTGAGCCGCGCCGGTGCGGGCGCGGCGGTGACAAGGGAGGCAAGGGTGAGGAGAAAGATCAGAGGCTTCATTACGACGGCATTTGTGGCCCAGATAGCGGGCTGCTGCTTGCAAAATACGGCACGGAAATGTGGACGATCTGCGCGCCGCACGGATCACGCGAAGGCAGCCTGACGGAAGTCGCGCGGTGTCTGTCCGTAGAGTTTTTTGAAACAGCGATCGAAGTAGCTTTGGTCGGTGAAGCCGGCTTCGGCGGCAATTTCGGCAATGCTTTGTGAGGTGTGTTTGAGGCGGCGGGCGGCACCGGCGAGGCGGACATGAGTTCCATAAGCGATAAACGTCATGCCGGTGGCGAGCCGGAACTGGCGGGTGAATTGCGCGACGCTCATGCCCGTGAGGCGGGCAGCGGCGGGGAGAGTAATCCGTTCATCGGCTCCGGCGTGGACGCGCTGAAACAGCGGCCTGAAGCGGGCGACACGCGCGCGCTGGCGCAGGAATTCAGCGTGCTGCGCAGGCGCGTCGTGAAAGCGATGGGCAAGCTCCGCCAGGAGCACAAGGAACCACGCTTTGCACGCCGGTTCACGCAGCTTCACGGGTCTCTTGAAGTAGGCCTCCAGCAGCCGTGCGAGTGCGGCCAGCAACGCGGGCGCGCAGACCTCGCTGCGCCGCACCACATGATGCCGCCCGTCCACCTTCGCATGGAACGGCACGAGGAAGGCATAGTCGTGCGAGGAGCCGCCAGGGCTATAGACGAACTCCGGAAGGAAGCTGATAACGACCACGCGGGTGTCGAAGCCCGGATGGTCGAGGACGTAATGCGGCTTCATGTTGTCCACGATGAGCAAATCGCCCGCCTCAAGGCGCACCGTGCTTTCGCCCATCCGCATGTCCACCCGGCCATCGAGCGGCAGAAAAAGTTCCAGCCGCTCGTGCCACGTCACGCCGCGTGTGAAGTGGCGCGAGGAGTAATGAAACAGGCTGACGGCGAAAGGAAACTCCGCGGGCATGGGCAGTTCGTAGCGCCCTGTCGCGTCGAGTCGCGCGCGGATGTCGTGGCGCACGAATTTCAGCCCGGCCACAAGCCGGTGCAATTCCTTCCACACATTCAAGGGCCGATGCATTACAGGTATGGTTGGTCGCGGATGAACAGCCCCGGTTCCGCGAGGAACGGCTGGTTGTCGAAAACTGGAAAGCTGGTCACGAAATCAATCCGCGCGCGGAATGGGACGGGGACGCCAATCCAGCAGCGGGAAATGTGAGGGAAAGCACATGGTTCATGGGAGCGATCCTGCACAGCCGGGGCGGTGCCGGCAATCCCTGATTCACCGGCGGCATTCTGATCCATGAGCCGCACCCGCTCCTTCGCATCAGCAGCATTCAAACTGAAAGCCGCTTGCGCCGCCGGGGCACGGAATGCACGTCACCGTCCCCTTTCCGGGGCGCGCCGATGCTTTTCCGCGCCGAAACAGCCAGCCATTCCCCACCTTGGAAGCGATCAATCCATTCCGCGAAGACCTCGCCACCCGCACCCGCCCCGTGCCCTGCACGGTGGTGATCTTTGGCGCCAGCGGCGACCTCACCGGACGCAAGCTCATCCCCGCGCTTTATAATATCGCCGCCGACGGCGAACTGCCGCCGACATTGAAAGTCGTGGGCTTTGCGAGGCGGGAGAAGACGCACGAGAGCTTTCGCACGGAACTGGAGACAATGAACCGCAAGGTCTCGCGCCAGGGGCACAACGAACAGCTGTGGGGCACTTTTCGTCAGAGCATATTCTATCATCAGAGCGAATTTGAAGACGCGGATGGTTACGTGAGGCTGGCGAAACTGCTGGATGAACTCGACGCGCAGGGCGCGGGAGGGAACCGGCTCTTCTACCTGAGCACGGCCCCGGAGTATTTTCCCATCGTGCTCCAGCAACTCGCGGCCGCGGGGCTGAACAATCCGAAGCCTGGCAAGTGGTCGCGCGTGGTGATCGAGAAGCCATTCGGCACTGACCTCGCGACGGCGAATGCGCTCAACGACGCGGTGAATGAGACGTTCGATGAAGCGGACACCTACCGCATTGATCATTACCTCGGCAAAGAGACGGCGCAGAACCTCATGGTGCTGCGCTTTGGCAATGCAATGTTCGAACCGGTCTGGAACAGCCGCTACATTGACCATGTGCAAATTTCCTGTGCAGAGAATCTTGGCATGGAAGGGGGGCGCGGCGGTTACTACGACAAGGCCGGCTGCCTGCGTGACATGGTGCAGAATCACTTGCTGCAACTCGTGATGCTCGTGGCGATGGAGCCGCCCGCGGATCTCACGGCGGACGGCATTCGCGATGAGAAAGTGAAAGTGCTGAAGAGCCTGCGGCCTTTCAAGGATGCGGCGGATGTGGCGAAAAATGTGGTGCGTGCGCAGTACACGGCGGGCACCGTTGAGGGCAAGGCCGCGGTTGGTTATCGTCAGGAGGACCGCATCGCGCCGGACAGCATGACCGAAGCCTACGCAGCGCTGCGCATCAACATAGACAACTGGCGCTGGGAGGGCGTGCCGTTCTATTTGCGCGTCGGCAAACAATTGCCCAAAAAGGCCACGGAAATCAGCATCCACTTCAAGCGTCCGCCGCATGTGCTTTTCAATCGCGGCACGTCCGACGATCCAGCCAATGTGCTCGTCATCCGCATTCAGCCGGACGAAGGCATCTCCCTGCGGATGCAGGTGAAAAAGCCCGGCCCCAGCGCACAAACCGAGCGGGTGAAGATGGATTTCCACTACGCCAACAGTTTCGGAAAAGCCAGTCCCGAGGCCTATGAGCGCCTGCTGCTCGATGCCATGGCCGGCGATGCCACACTCTTCGCGCGCCGCGACGAAGTGGTCCATGCCTGGCGCTACATTGACCAGATCGAACACGCGTGGCACCAAAGCGCGAACCCGCCGCCGATGTGTGAGTATCCCGCCGGTTCGTGGGGTCCGGAGGAATCCGACCGCTTGCTCGAAGCGGATGGACGCAACTGGCGCAGACTCTGACTTGCCATGGCCGCAGAAATTTCAGTATCCGAACTCGGTGAGGAAGTCGCGCTGCGCGAGATCGAGCGCAGTCTGAAAAAGCTGTGGGAAAGCAATGAAGCGATGTCGCGGGCATCGCTGATGAACTTCGCGATCTATGCGGAGTGCCCGGATTCCCTGACGAAGAACACGGAGGTGATTCGCGAGGTCACCCGCGAGCACGCCTGCCGCGCGCTGCTCATCGCCGTGGAGCCCGGGGACGGCGAACCCGGGGTGCGGGCGTGGATCACGGCGCACTGTCAGTTAGGTGATGGCGGCAGGAAACACGTCTGCTCCGAGCAGGTTTCGTTTCTCATTCACGGGTGCGGCAGCACGGTCGTGGCAAACACACTCTTTGGGCATGTGGACAGCGATCTGCCGCTCACGCTCTGGTGGCAGGGCGATTTTTCCGGCAACTGGGAGCCATGGCTGTTCACGGAGATCAACCGCCTCGTGATAGACAGCAGCGAATGGAACGATCCGCTCGCGCAGTTCGACATTCTTCAGCGCTCGTGGCAGCATCCGGCGAGCGAATTCTCGGTCAATGACCTGGCGTGGACACGCGTGCTGCATCTGCGCATGGCGCTGGCCGCATGTTTTGATGATCCCGCCGCGCTCGCGCTCCTGCCGCTGGTGGAGAGCATGGAGATCACCTGCTCACCGGGGCACAGCCTTGCCGGTCGCATGTTTGCGGCATGGGCCGCGCACCGCGCGGGATGGAAATTCACTGCGGTCGAGGAAGCCGGCCGCGTCTTTCGTTTCGACTCCGCCGGTCGCCCGCTGCGCATCAGTTTCCGTGAACAGGAAGCCTGCGTAGCGATTCCCGCCGTCACGCTCCGCGCGCCCGGCCTCACGGTTTCCCTGAAATGTCAGGAGAGGAGTCCCTTCATCGAAGGCAAAGTGGAAACGGCCGCGGGCACGGTGGAACGGCTGACGCCCTGTCCGTGCCACACGCCGGCAGAACTCGTCATCGAACGCCTCCGCCGCGGCTGTAACACGAAACTCTACTTCACCCTGCTGGAAACGGTGCGGGCTTTCTTTGGCTGACTTGGTGACTTACTCCGAAAAAAGAGGGAACCGGTGGGCTGGGAAGCCCACTCCACGCGAGCGCCGGGGACCTACTCCGCGAGGCAGTAAAGGTATTTGTGGCCGCGAAGGAAGAGTTGTTTGCCTGACAAAGCGGGCGAGGCGTCGAATTTGTCGTCGAGCTTGTTGGTCGCGAGGATCTCCAGCGTTGTGCCGTCTTTGATGACGACGGTCGCGCCATCGCGGCCGGCGAGATAGACGCGACCGGCGGCGGCGACCGGTGAGGCATAGACGCCGGAGATGCCGGCGACGCGCTCGGCGGCGTAGTGAGCCTTGCCGGTTTTGGCATCGAAGCAGGAGAGCATCGCGTTATTGCCGGCATAGAAATAGAGCCGGTCCTCGCTGAGCAGCGGGGACGGGACGTAGGGCGTGCGGTCGTTGTGCTGCCATGCAATGGCATCGGAATCCGTGAGGTCACCGGTGCGTCCGATTTTGATAGCGCGCAGTGCCGACCCGCGGAATCCGCTGATGGCATAGATATTGCCGAAGCCGGTGACGGGCGTGGGGACAACGTTGGAAGTCATGCCGCCGCACTGCCAGATTTCCGTGCCGTTCGCGAGATCGTAGCTGCGGATGCGTTTCTCACCGGAGATGACGACCTGCGCTTTGCCTTCGTGCTCGATTACGAACGGCGTGGTCCATGAGGTGGGCTCGTCGCGGTCTTTGCGCCAGAGTTCCTTGCCGCTGGCTTTGTCGAAGGCGACGACGAAGTCCGCGCCTTCGTGATCCCAGTTTACTACCAGCGTGCTGCCATGCAGCGCGGGCGAGGCACCCTCGCCGAATCCCGCGCGCGTCTGCATGTCACCGAGGTCTTTCTCCCACTTCACATTCCCCTTCATGTCGCAGCAATAGAGTCCGCGGGAGCCGAAGAATGCGAAGAGGTGCTCGCCGTCTGTGACACACGAAGCGGAGGCGAATCCGTGATCCTGGTGGTGGCCTTCGTGCGGGAGGAGTTCCTTCACCACCTTGCGCCAGCTTTCTTTGCCGGACTTCTTATCAATGCAGAGAATGGCGAACTGCTGCACCTCCGATGGCGCGGTGCCACGCCCGAATCCGCCGCCACCACCGCGCGGCCGGCGGGGGCGTTCGTCGGGAGGAGGCGGGTCGGCCGGCGGGTTCTGCACGAAGTTGCCCCCGCTAAGGTTATCGGCGTCCACGCTGCGCGGTGGCGCCGCCGCGCCTCCTGGAGGTGTGGGACGCGGCAGACCGGGTGTCGTCGAAGGCGTGCCTTCCGGCTTCTTCCCCGTGCCGATCGCGGTCGTGATATAAACACTATCACCCCAGATGACCGGCGAGGACGTGCCAAGGCCGGGGATTTCATATTTCCACTGCACATGTTCGCTTTCGCTCCATTTTACCGGCGGCGTGGCGCCAGGAGCGGTCCCGTTGCGTTGCGGCCCGCGCCATGACGGCCAGTCGGTATTGGCGGCGAGGGCTGCGGAGGTGAGGCAAAGAAAGAGAACGGCGAAGGTTTTCATGGCAGTGAGTGGGGATGGTGTTGAAGAGTAATTGCCGCAAGTCCGCGCAGCGGACACCGGCGGAATTCCGCAAATCCGGGACGGCAGGGTGGGCCCCGCTCCAGATCCTTACGTGCAACCGTCACGTTGCCGCAGGGATTGCCTCGCGGAGACTGGCGGCGCGACGGAAAATGGCGGCGGGCCGCGGGCCGTCAGATGACCGCTGGTGGCAGGCCCGTGTTGCTGGCATTGGAAGTGACAGGAAACACGCAACCATGATTCCGCCTCTCACAGAATTGCTCCCCGACGACGTGTCGCCGCTCCGCCGCCTGCTGGAGCGCGGTGAGTTTGATGCCGAGTATCAGTGGATGCTGGCGGCGGCACGGCTGGAGGGGCTGCTGCAGGAGGCGGCGGCGGCGGTCTCCGTCTGGGACCGCGGGGAAATGGTAGCCTGCGGGCTGGCGAACGCGCAGGCAATGGACAGCGGAACCCGGCAGGCACTTGTGAGGGTGGCGGTTCGCGCGGACTGGAGGCGGCAGGGAATCGGTTCGGCGTTGCTGGAGGAGATCACCGCACGGGTGCGGGCGGCGGATCAGTCGCCGGGAAGGATTGACCGGCTGGCACTGTTTGCGTGGATGCCGTGCGACGGTGCCCGGGAGTTTGCGGAGCGCGCCGGATTTGAAAGTGTGCATTTCTATC
>JANNVM010000241.1:0-6562 GCA_031414455.1 Verrucomicrobiota bacterium | reverse complement strand
GCCGCCCGTGTAGATCTACTCGGCGACCTCCACTCCTCACGGTTTGGCTTCGGGGGTTGTCGCCGGCTTTTGATCACAGCCGGTGAGGAGCAGCAGCCCGCACAGGGCGGTGAGGGTGGATTTGAGCATGGGGTTTGGTTTCATGTTGTTCGATTGGTGAATGGTGATGGTTGGCGATCTGGCTATTTCATTGGGGCAGGCAACGGCAGCATGTTGACAACTGCCGTTTCAAAAATTGATCTGCCCGCGCAGCCCGCCGATGACGGCTGTGCCATTGTCCGTCCCCGGGCGCACCACTTGCAGATCGGCGGTGACGCGGAACCACGGCGTGACGGCGTAGTTGTAAAAGACCTCGGCGCCGTACTCGTCGCGCAGCAGTGCCCTGGGACTGATGGCGTCCTTCAAGTTGCCGCTGAAGCTCAGATAGAACGCGCCCACGCCGAACTTGTCGTACTCGCGCCCGGGCAGCGGACTGGAGCCGCCGATGCCGGCGAAGGTGGACCACTCGACCGGATTCGGATTGCCTTCGGACATGGATGCCTGCCCGAACAGGCCCCATGCTTTTTTCGGATTGGTCGCGGACTGCCAAAGCGTCTGCTCGAAGCCATAGGAGAAATACCAGCGGTGCCCGAGTTGCGCGGCGGGCGGGCCGCCGGGGATGATGAGTTCCGGGATGTCGCGAAAGTCGAGTCCGTCCTGCGTGCTGTAAGCCGCGCTGAACGAGTGCTTGCCGGGCTTGCCGCCGAAATTGCTGCTCAAGCCCACCGCGCCATTGAAGGTGACGCCTTTCTCAAACGCATCCTCTAATCCCGTCTGCCGCGTGCGGCTGGCCGGATCATAGATCATCAGAGTGTAGCTGGCCGCATCGGTCTTCACTGAGAGGATGGCACCGACAATCATCGGCGGTGTGATGCCCGAGATGGGGGCCATGAATTCCACATGCTGAAACTCCTCCACGCCGCGCCCGCCGCTGAAGTCGTGGCCCGCATCATACATGTCCACCATATTGATCTTGCCGGCCATGAGCGTGACGCGCTTGCCAAACTGCTGCGTGAAATAAAGCGAGAGGTCGCTCAGCGTTCGATTCCCGCCGGGAAAAAGGAGCGCCGTATTCACCGGCAGCAGCACGCCGCCGGGCGACTGGTTCACATGGCCGTAGTTGAGTTCGTAGTGCGCACTGATGCCGAAGCCTTTCCACAGCCCGATCTTCGACCCATCCACGCGCAGAAACGCATCCAGCTTCCCGCCGTCTTCCCAGTCATTCGTGCCGTCGCCGGAGATCAGGCCGCCATAGAACTGCGTGAGCGACCCCGAGAGGTTGATGCCATGCTCCCGCATCGCCGCGCCGTGGCCAAACCAGTCGCCGGTGAGCGTCTCGCGCTCCCACAACGAAGTAGCAGCCGCTGGCGGGGCCGGTGCGGGCGGGGAATTCGTCCCGGCGAACAGGGAGGATGCAGTGAGGAACAAGATACAGGCAGATTTCATAATTGGCTTAGTTGGAGTAAATGGTTTTCCCCTCTTTGATCGTCTCCAGGACTTTGATGTCCTTGATGGTCATCGGGTCCACGGTGAGCGGGTTTTTGTCGAGGATGACAAGGTCGGCGAGCTTGCCGGCTTCAAGCGAGCCTTTGGTTTTCTCCTCCTTGTATTGCCACGCGGCATCGAGCGTGATCGCTTTGAGCGCCGTCGCGGCGTCCACGCGTTGATCGGGGCCGAGCACTTTGCCGCTGCGCGTCTGGCGCGTCATGGCGGTCCACATGGTCATGAAGGGATTGAGCGGCGTGACAAAGAAGTCAGTGTGATTGCTGAAATGGATGCCCTTCGCTTTCGCCGCCGCCAGCGGGCTGATGAACGAGGCGCGCTCCTCGCCGGTGTTCAGCAAATGCGCGTCGCCCCAGAAGAACACGTGGCTGGTGAAGAATGACGGCGAGAGTCCCAGCTCCACGTAGCGGTCGAGCTGATCGGCGCGGACGAATTGCGAGTGGATGACCACGTCGCGCCGGTCCTGCGCGGCCTTCACACCGAGCGCGTCGAGCGCCTTGCACAGGCTGTCAATCGCCGCGTCGCCGTTGCAGTGGCAGGAAATGCGCGCGCTCTTTTCAAGCGCGGCCTTCGCCATGCCGGCGAACGTCTCGTAGGGGAAAGTAGGCTCGCCCCGCCATTCCTTCTCCCCGCCGGGGCCGGGCGTGAGCAGCGGCTTCGTCCAGAACGCCGTTTTCCCCTGCGGCGAGCCGTCGCCCAGGAGTTTGATCCCGCCGATCTTGAGCCGGTTGTGGTAGGCCGTGTCCTTGAAGTCCACGCTGCGAAAGGCCTTCAGGTCCGTGATGAGCGGCAGCGTGACGAGATCGAGAAAGAGGAGTTTTTTCTCCGCCGCATTTTTCAACGTGAGGTAGTCGCCGTAGTGCGTCGCGCCTTCCTGCATGGTGGTGTAGCCGTGGCGCGCATACTCCTCCTGCGCCGGCTTGCAGGCGGCGACTTTCTCATCCTCCGTCGGCTGCGGCATGTTTGCGTAGATGGGGAGAAACGCCGTCTCCATGAGCAGCCCCGCGGGCTTTTGCGATCCGGGCAGCCGGGCGATGACGCCGCCCGCGGGCGTCGGGGTTTTCTCCGAAATGTTCGCCTTCGCGAGGCCGGCGGAGTTGAGCACCGCGCCGTGGCCTGAGACGTGTTGAATCATCACCGGGGTGTCAGGAAAGGCCGGATCGAGATCGAGCACGGTGGCGTCGCGCTTCTCGGCCAGCTCGTTCGCGTCGTAGCCGTAGGCGATGAGCCACTCGCCCTTCTTCGGCTTCATCTTTTCCGCGTGCGCCTTCAACGTGGCGACAAGCCCGGGGATGTCGGACACCGGGCCGACGGGCGGCGGCGAGACGTTGGCCCAATTCACGATGCTGAGCGCGTTGTTGAAATGGCTGTGGCTGTCCACGAACCCCGGCAGCAGCGACTTCCCGCCGAGATCCACGACCTTCGTCGCGGCGCCCTTGGTCTTGAGCACGTCGGCCTTCGCGCCGACGGCAAGGATTTTGCCGTCCTTCACCGCGAGCGCCTCTGCGGACGGCGCGGCGTCGTTGATGGTGATGATGCTGCCGCGGGTGTAAATGGTGTCGGCGGTATCGGCGGCGAAGGCTGACGCGAGGGGCAGCGTGAGACCGCACAGGGCGGGAAGGACTATTTTCAGAGGGTTCGGTTTCATAAGCGGGAGGTTGGTTAGTTCGCCGGGTTCGTCAGGGGCAGGGAGGCGGCTTCGAGCTGCGCGGCGATTTGAGCGGTGAACATCTGGCAGGCACAGCCGGCGGGATGCGCGGGTGAAAACGGATGACCGCGGCGGGCGGCAAGAAATCCCATGAGTTGGGCATCGGGGCTGGCGGCGACTGCGGCGGCGGCTTTGGGGAAGACCGGCGCGGGCGGCACGGCGGCGGACTTTTTCGCGCCGAGAGGAAACTTCCGTCCCTCGAACACTGTGCCCCAGATGGGCAGGTCCTTGAGTGCTTTCGGGTCCACGGCATAGGGATCCTGTTCGAGCACGGTGAAGTTGGCGATTTTGCCAGGGGCGATGGAGCCGAGTTCCGTTTCTTTCCGCCATGACTGCGCGGCATCTATGGTGATGGCCCGCATCGCGCCGTCCACGCTGACGACGAGATCGGCGCGAGCCTGACGACCGGATAGAGTGAGGCGATTCACGGCGCACCATGCGAGATAGAGCGGATCGGCCGGGCCCATCGGCAGATCAGAGTGGAAGGAAAACGGCACGCCCGCCTTCTCCACGGAACCGAGCCGCACCATCGCATCGGCGCGCTCGGGACCGAGGCCGATCTCGCCGTACTTGTCGGCGAACCCAGTGACGTAATAGGGATTGGCGCTGACCACACAGCCGAGCCTGGCAATGCGGCCCACCTGGGCTTCGGTGGAGTTGGCGAAGTGAACGATGACTGTGCGGTGGTCGGGCCGGGGATTTTCCCGCATCCGTTTTTCGATGATGTCGAGCAGTGTCTCCAGGCCGAGATCGCCATTCACATGGACGTGAATCTGATAACCGGCGTCCCAATAAATTTTGGACGCAGCATCAAGGTCGGCGGGTTTCATGATCCATTCGCCTTTGTGGCCATCGGTGTAGCCGTCCTTCATCTGCATGAGTTGGGAAACGATGGCCCCGTCCGCGTAGAGCTTCACCTGGCGGGGAAAGAACGAAATCTTTCCCGTGGGTGCCGCCGCGAGCACCCGTTCCGTTTCGGCCAGGGCACCGGTCGCGCCTTTCGCGCTGTAGTGGGCGCGTCCGTCAGCGATGAACGTAGTGTAGAACGGCACGTCGTCCCCGCCGAGAATTCCCTGGTAAAGCTGCAACAGCTTCGGCGTGACGATGGCCCCAGGCTCGTTGATCGCAGTGACGCCTTTCATGTGCAGCATCACGGCCATTTGTTGCAGCGCGTGCTGGAGCCGCTCCGGGGTGGCCATGACGGGCAGCACCTTGCCGACGATCAGTTCGAGGCCTTTCTCAAAAAAATGCCCGTGCGCGAAATCCGCCTGCTCGCTGGACTGGCCTTTACCCGCGACGGACGCCTCGGTGATGCCCAGCTTCTCCAGCGCCGCCGTGTTCAGGATCATCTCATGCACCGAGCGATGCCACACCACGATGGGCCGCTTGGTGCTGATGGCGTCGAGATCCTGACGTGTGACCTTGCCGTGGAAAAATTGCGAATAGCCCCAGGTGAAGAAAATTTCGGCGGGGTCTTTCATGGCCGCCTCCGCCGCCTTGAGCCGCGCGAGGTAAGTGGCGTGATCGCCGGCGGCCTTGATAACTCTGCCGGGCAATTCCCAGTCTTCCGGCGCAATGATTTCCATCGCCAGAGTCAGCGCGAGGATCGGGTGCAGGTGCTGCTCGATGAAGCCAGGCATGACCACCTTGCCGGCGAATGTCTCGTCCAACTGAAACGGCATCTCGCCGAGCGCCGCCTTCACTTCACTGAGCGACCCCGCAGTCACGATGCGGCGGCCCTTGACGGCGACAGCCGTCGCCCGCGGGTTCGCCCGCTCCATGGTGATGATTTGCTTCGCCGTGAAGACGGTAATGGCCTGACTTTCCTCCGCCATCCCGCCAGGCGTGAACTGCGTGGTGACCTGCCCGTCGGCAAGGACGGACGAAGTCAGCGCGAGGCAGAACAGAGCGGCAGCAGTGACGTGGTTTCGTTTCATGGACATGGGATTGGTGGTTAATTACCGGACGGTGTTCTTGTATATCTTTCCGTCCTTCATGATGACGGTGAAGTTCGCATCTGGGTCGGCAACGAGATCGAGGTTTTCGAGGGGATTGCCGTTGACCAGGATGAGGTCGGCGTAGGCACCTTCCTCGACGACGCCGAGCTTGCCGGGATAAGGATTACGCGGGCCGGACATTGCTAGGAGTTCGGCGTTCGTGGAGGTGGCCATGATCAGGGCCTCAGCCGGTGTGTACCACTTTTTCAGCCGCGCGAGCTGCTTGCCCTGGGTGCCGGCGTTGGCGGGGCTGAAGAGCATGTCGGTGCCGAAGGCGGTCTTGATGTGGTACTTCTTCGCGAGCTGGTAAGCGGCGGCGGTGCCGGCGAACATCTTCTGCTGCTTGATGCGGTTGGGCGAGCCTTCGGCAAAAGCGGAAGGAGCATCCGGGTCTTCCATGAACGGCTGGAGGCTCCACCAGACCCCTTTTTCGGCGATAAACTTCGCCGTGTCCTCATCAATCATCTGCCCATGCTCCAGACACTTCACCCCGGCTTCGACGGCGGTGCGGATGGCCTTGGGAGTGTAAGCGTGGACGGTGACGTAGGTGCCCCAGTTCTCCGCAGCACTGACCGCGGCGGCAAACTCGGCGGAAGTGTATTGGGTGACATCGAGAGGGTCATAACTGGAAGAGACTCCGCCGCCGGCCATCAGTTTGATCTGGGTGGCTCCATTGCGGAGCTGCTCGCGGACGCGCTTCAGGACTTCGTCCGCGCCGTCGGCAATCATGGTCATGCCGGTCTTCTCCATGTAGGTGAGCGGGGCGACGGTGTCCTCCGGCACTTCATTGGGCATGCGGAAATCGCCGTGGCCGCCGGTCTGCGAAATGGTGGCGCCGGCGGGGTAGATGCGCGGACCGTCGTGAAGGCCCTGGTCAATGGCGGCCTTGAGACTGAAGGCTGCGCCGCCGACGTCGCGGACGGTGGTGAATCCCCTCAGCATCTGATTCGCCGCTGCCCGCGCGGCGACCAGGGTGACATAGCTGATGTCCGAAGTAAGGCCGGCGGACAGCGAGATGCTTTCCATCATGGTATGCACGTGGGCGTCAATGAGCCCCGGCATCAGCGTGCGGCCGCCGCCTTCGATTATCTTCGTGTCGCCGCGGCGGTCGGTGGGAATCGCCTCGGCGGAGATTTTCTCGATCTTATTGCCGCGCACGAGGACATTCATTAGAGCGGTGAGCGTGGCGGACTTGCCGTCGAAGATTTTGACGTTCTGAAACAGCGTGACACTGGCAGGCTTGCCGCCTGGCGCGGTCGGGGCTTTGGACGGTTCCTGACCGGTGAGAGTGACAACGGCCAGCGAGGCCACGGCG
>JANNVM010000240.1:0-3894 GCA_031414455.1 Verrucomicrobiota bacterium | reverse complement strand
CGCCTGCTCATCCGCGCGCAGCCGCGCAAAATGAGAACGCAAGCTCACCGTGAGTCCTGCGCCCGCCGCGATGACCGCAACCCCCGCCGCCGCGGCTCCGGCCCGGTGACGGCGCAGGAATTTCCCGGCGGCATACAGGGTGCCCGGCGGACGCGCGGCCAGCGGACGATGTGCGAGGAAGTTCCCGCAGTCCGCCGCGAGCGCCTCGGCAGAGGCATAACGGCGCGCGGGGTTATGCTCGAGACACTTGCCGGCAATGACGCCGGCATCGCCGCGCAGCATCCGGCGCAGCGTGGACGGATCCACGTAACGTGCGGCGGCGGATGCCTGCTGCTCAGCAGGACTGAGGGCAGCGAAGCGCCGCGTCAGCGACGGCGTCTTCTCCTCCGAGAGCAGGCGCGCCACCTGCAGCGCACTCGGATGTTCACCGCCCGGGCGCGTGTGCGGACCAGTGCCGCAGAGCAATTCAAAAAGCACCAGTCCGAGCGAAAAGATATCCGTGCGCGCATCCACCTCACCGTCGCCAAACTGTTCGGGACTCATATACGCGGGCGTTCCAATGAGGCCGCCGCGCGTCAGGCCGGCCGTGTCACCGTTGTCGAGCGCGCGGGCGATGCCGAAGTCGATGATCTTCGGCACCGGCGCGGCCGCGGTGCCGGTGACCATCAGATTCGACGGTTTCACATCGCGGTGAATGACACCGCGGAGGTGGGCGTGATGCACCGCGCGGCAGATGTCCGCGAAGAGCCGCAGCCTGGCGGGAATTGTCAGGCGATGCGTGTCGCAGAATCGCGTGACCGGCTGACCGCGCACCAGCTCCATGGCAAACCACGGACGCCCGCACGCATCCACGCCGGCATCGTAAAGCCGGGCAATGTGGTCGTGCTCCATACGCGCCAGCGTGCGCCGCTCTTCGGCAAACCGCCGCGCCGCCGTGTGTGAATCCGCCGCCGCCGGCATCAGCTTCAGCGCCACCTCGCGCGCCACCGGCTGGCTTTGCCGTGCATGATAGACCACGCCGCCGCCGCCGCGGCCCAGTTCGCCGGTAATCTCGTAAGGCCCGATCATTTCTCCAGGCGGCAGTCCCGCCGCCTCGGGCAGCGGCTCTCCTTCGCTGGTTAGTGTAGGGGCATTCAGAAAACCGCCGCTGGCGCTCTCCGCATGGAGCAGCCGCAGCACGGCCTCACGCAGCGTATCATCGCCGCCGCATTCCGCTGCAAGAAATGGCTCCCTGTCCGCCGCTGACAGATCCAGCGCAGCATCGAACAAGCGGCGAATGGTGTGCGCTTTCTCCTGGGATGCGGACATGGGAAGTTCAGGCGGACCCGGTGATTGCCGCGTAGAGCCATGCGCGGGCGAACTGCCAGTGCCGCTGCACCGAGCGCTCGGAAAGCGTCAGGGCAGCCGCCGTTTCCGGAATGCTGAGTCCGGCGAAAAAGCGCAGCATGACGACTTCCGCCTCCGCGGGAAACTCCGCGCGCAGCGCTTCGATGGCTTCATCCAGCGCGAGGATCGTCTCCGGCACTGGCTCCCCGGCGAGGTCGAGGATGCTGCTCAATTCCACTGGAGCGCCCCCGCCGCCGCGTTTGTCTGCACCTTTACGCCGGGCGTGCTGCACGAGCACCTGGCGCATCGCCTGCGCCGCAGCGCCGAAGAAGTGCCGGCGGCTCTCCCACTGCGGCGTGCGTTCGCCGCCGCCACCGAGACGCAGCCACGCCTCGTGCACCAGTTCCGTGGGCTGGAGCGTGGCTGCGGCTTCGCCGCTCAGACGCGCCCGCGCCAGCCCGCGCAATTGTTCATAGACCAGGGCCAGCAACTCCGCCTCCGCGCCGGCTTCCCCCCCTGCCACGCGGTGCAGCACCGCGGTGAGCGGCGCCGATTCCATGTCAGGAGTCTCATGCATCGCCCGCCTTTTCGGCGCGATCCCGCCGCACGGCAACGCCGGACATGCCGCGGATCTCAAATGCCATTGCGGCGTGAGAGATCGCGCGGGACTTCCCGCCATGAGCACCACGACTCCCGTCGTCACCATTCGCACCGCTGAGCCGGACGATGTTCCTCACATTCTCGCATTCATCCGCGAGCTGGCGGAATACGAAAAGCTAACGCACGAGGTCAGCGCAACGCAGGACCTGCTGCAGCAAACACAATTCGGGCCGAGACCCTTAGCGGGAGCACTGATCGGCTGCGTGAATGGCCGAAAAGCCAAAGTGAACGAAGGCAGATGGATTTCGCCACTGTAAGTGGCGGGCTGAGACCCCAATTCATAACCTATCGCCACTGGCGCGCGACTCTGGAATTAAGTGCGATGTGGCGGTGGCTGCAAATGGCGGCTGCAATCCGCCCCTCCCAGTGCGCGGAGGATGGCGAGGTAAAAGGATTCGCGGCGCGGGTCGGTGACGGGAATGCTGCGCAGAAATGGCATGGTGGAAATCATGAATCACACCGTAGGCGGACGCCGCAGGAATAGGTGACAGAAATTTTTCAGCCCGCGCGAAGCGCCCCTCAAAACTAGGCAGGGACGCGCTCCCGCGAGTTCCACTTTGCCGCGGGCGGAGGAGGCGCGGAGCTGGTGAGCCCGTTTCGTAAAGCTCACGCGGCGAGAGCCACCACGGTGCTGCTTCTGCGCGGCGGGGGCGCGGCGTGATGACTCTCGTCCCGGATGCGCAATCTGCCGAGCGGACAGGGCTCCGCACCGCCTCCGCCCGCGAAATAATGGGACGCGCGGGAGCGCATCCCTACCTGGTTTTATGGGCGCTTTCGCGATGGCGCGAAAATGCTGCCGCGCTACGGTCACGGCATGACTGACATTGGCCGCCAGTTGCCTGCTCAGGGAGTGCATCTCACCCCGGATGGACCGACGATTTGCTTTTTGACCGTCTGCACCAAAAACCGCCACCGCTGGCTGGCCTGCGAGGAAGTAAAGGACGCTCTGTGTAGCCTGTGGGCAGGCGAGGCGCGGGCGTGGCTGACGGGGCGTTATGTACTGATGCCTGATCACCTGCATCTATTTTGCGCACAGTCAGATCAAGGGTACGGCATCGAGCAATGGATGCAGTTTTGGAAGAGCCGGTTCAGCAAGTTGTTTCCGCGGCAGCCGTCGTGGGAATGGCAGCGCGGCGGGTTTCATCACCGGCTGCGGACATCGGAGGCGTATGGTGAGAAGTGGGAATATGTCCGCGCGAATCCGGTGCGGGCCGGTTTGGTAAATGACTCTGCAGACTGGCCGTGGCAGGGTGCCGTGCATGAACTGCCGTGGCACGCCTGAAACGCGCAGCGCTCCTTTATAACCTGGTAGGGATGCGCTCCCGCGTGTCCCAAACATACGCGGGCGAAGGGGGCGCGGAGCCGGTGCGCCCCTCGCCCCGGGCTCCTGCGGCGAGAGCCAACACGATATGTCATCTCCACGGGCGCAAGCACAGCGCGATGGCTCTCGCCACGGATGCGCATTCTGCCGGGCGGGCGGGGCTCCGCGCCGCCTCCGCCGGCGAAATAATGGGACGCGCGGGAGCGCATCCCTGCCTGGCTATAAAAACGCTCGTGGCGGCTCCGTTCGCCATGGGGCCGAGTTTCATCAGTTCGGCGACGGCCCGAGTCAGCCACCCGCAGCAATTCGCTCCGACTCAGATTATGGAAGAAAAACCGAAAGCGCTATGGGCCTCACCTGGACGGGAGACCGGAGGTGCGCCAGTCCCGGACATTGACCCAAAAGTGGAAACCGGCATAGTCCCCCGGCATGAAGACGCCATTCTGCTGCATCCTCGCTTTGTTCCTCAGTCTTGCGAACTTCCGTGCAGCGGAGCCGGCTGATCCGCCGCCGGGCGGGCCGCCGCTGGAGAAGCACCGCTGGGTGAGACCGTGAGTATTGGACCACTCACACTTTTGTCATTCCGT
>JANNVM010000239.1:0-10195 GCA_031414455.1 Verrucomicrobiota bacterium | reverse complement strand
ATTTGCGCCGCCTGCGAGTAACGAATTTTCCGGCGCACCTGTAACGAAGTGATCTCCGGGGCTTAGCCTCTTTGTATGATCCTGCCGCGCCTTCTTCTGTTCCCGGCCCTCGCCGTCTCCTCTGCCCGTGCGCTCGACGTGGCCTGGAGCGCCGGGACAGACATTCCCGTCACCGCCGCCGGCTACACGGCGGCAGGGCAGGAGCTGAATTGCGCTCTCAACTTCGCGCCTTCCACCGGCACGGAACTGATGGTGGTGAAGAACACCGGCGTTGTCCTGATTTGCGGCGCGTTCTCCAATCTCGCACAGGGGCAGGCGGTAACACTAACTTTCGCCGGGCAGTCGTATGAATTTGTGGCCCACTACTACGGCGGCAGCGGTAATGACCTGGTGCTGGTGTGGAAGGAGAGTCGCCTCTTCGCGTGGGGCTACAACTACGGCGGCCAACTCGGTAGCGACAGCACCGCCAATGAACTGCTGCCCGCAGCGGTGTTCGACACCGGCGTGCTCAGCGGAAAGACGGTGCTCCATGTGGCCGCGGGGCAGTATCACAGCCTCGCGCTGTGCAGCGACGGCACGGTCGCGGCCTGGGGCGATAACGGCCACGGAGAACTCGGCACCAACGCCGCGTCGAGCCGCCGTGTGCCTGTACTGGTGAATGCCGCTGCCGGAACCTCGGCACTGTCAGGCAAAACCGTCGGAAGCATCGCCGCGGGCTTCGACTTCAGCGCCGCGTGGTGCCGCGATGGTACCGTGGCCACGTGGGGCCGCAGCAACAACGGTCAGCTTGGCAACAACACCCTGACACAGCGGCTCGCACCCGGTGCGGTCGTCACCACCACGCTTCCCGCCGGCGCGCAGTTCATCCTGGTCACCGCGAGTTCCGTCGGCGCTCATGCCCTGGCCATCGTCGCCCTGCCTTCCATGCAGCGCACGCCGCTGGAGACGTGGCGCCTGCTCCACTTCGGTTCGCCGGAGAATGCCGGCGGGGCTGCCAACACTTTTGATGCCGATGGTGACGGTCTGGCCAATTTCATGGAATTCGCCTTCGGCACACATCCGCGCGAGGCCGGCTCCCGCGCCCTGCCGCAGGGCCGCTGGAGCGATGGCTTTGTCATTGAGTTCACGCAGCCGGATGGGGTGAACGGCGTCAACTACGGTGCGGAATGGAGCACCACCATGCTGGAGGAATCCTGGACCGCCCTGACAGATACGGGCGTCCCGCCGCGGCATGTCTTTCGTGCGCCCGCCGCACCCTCGCTTTTCGTTCGCCTGCGCGTCACCGTACCGTAAAATACGCCCATGTCTGACGACCTGCCCACCGTGCTCTGTGAACTCGACCCGAAGGCGCTGCTGGCCGGTAACGCGAAGTGGCGCACCGCGCCTCCGTGGGAGCCGCCGCCGCCGGAGGAGCTCGCCGCCGCACTGCCGGAGTTCGGAATCTCTGAATTGATAGGCCGCGGCGGTATGGGTGCAGTGTATAAAGGCCGGCAGCCGGCGCTCGACCGCACCGTGGCCGTGAAAATTCTGCCGCCGCACTACGCCGATGACGCGGACTTCGTGGCCCGTTTTCAGCGCGAGGCCAAAATCCTCGCCTCGCTCAGTCACCCCGGAATCATCGCGATTCACGCCGCGGGAGTCTCGCCGGACGGCCTGGTGTATTTCGTCATGGAGTACGTGGACGGCACGGACCTTCGGCTGCTCCAGCGCACCGGCGGCCTCACTGCACTCCAGGCGTTGGATATCACCTGCCAAATCTGCACCGCGCTGCACTACGCGCACGGCAAGGGTGTGCTCCACCGCGACATCAAGCCGGAGAATGTGCTCATCTCCGCCGGCGGGCACATCAAGCTCGCGGACTTCGGCCTTGCCCGTCCGCTCGCCGGCGAAAGTAATGAGAGCCGCGGCGCTGTCGTGGGCACGCCCGCCTACATGGCCCCGGAGCAGCGCGACAGCCCCGGCGACATTGACCAGCGCGCCGACCTCTACGCGCTCGGCGTCATGCTTTACGAAATGCTCACCGGGAGTCTTCCGACCGGGCAGTGGGAACCGCCCTCGCGCCGTGCGGCGGTGGATTCGCGGCTGGATCACGTGGTGCAAAAGGCGCTCCAGCGTGAGCCGCAGCTCCGCTATGGTCATGCTACGGAGATTAAGAGTGAACTTGACGCCATTCGCTCGGGCGATCTCGCCAGCTTCGGCTCGTGGACGGAAGGCTCGCCGTTCCGCGGACTGCTGGTATTCGAGCCGGAGCACAGCCGCATCTTTTTCGGACGCACTCAGGCCATCACTGCGGTGGTGGAGCAATTGCAGGCGCAGCACCGCGCGGGCTGCGGGTTTGTGCTTATCACCGGCGGCTCCGGCACGGGAAAGAGTTCACTGGTGAGGGCCGGTGTGCTGCCGCGTCTGCAGCAGCCCAACGAGTTCGGCCTCGAATTCAACCGCCTCGCCGTGTTTCAGCCCAAAGACGCCGCGCGTCTGCCGGACCTCGTCCAGGGCCTCACCCACGCGTTGTTCGCGCCCGGCGCACTGCCGGAACTCACCGTTGCCGGCTTCACCGAAGCCGCTCTGGCGGAACGACTGACAGCCAGCCCCGTTCACGCCCTCTCCGTCATCATTCAAACTCTCGCCGGCATGGCCGCGCCGGACACGCCGCGCCAGGCGCTGCTCCTGTTCGTGGATCAGCTGGAGGAAATCTTCAGCCTCCCGTGGGTCACGGACGGGGACCGCCGTGCGTTTTGCGCCGTGCTTCATCAGCTCGCGCGCACCGGACTCATCTGGATCGTGGCCACTCTGCGCAGCGATTTTTTTCCACAGTGCGAAACGGTCCCCGAACTCATGGACCTTAAGTCCGGCGCGGGCACCTGGCATCTCGATCCGCCGCGCGATTTCGAGATTTCTCAGATCGTGCGCTGGTCGGCTCATGCCGCGGGGCTGCGCTTTGAAGAGAAGGATGGCGAGCGCCTTGAAGACTTGCTCATCCGCGACGCCGCGGAGAATCCGCGCGCGCTGCCGTTGCTGTCGTTCGCGCTGGATGCGCTCTACCGCGAACGCAGCCCTGACAACGTGCTGCGGCTCGCCGCCTATCGCGGCATGGGCGGCCTTGCCGGGGCGCTGAGCCGGCAGGCGGAGCGCGCGTGGAGTGAGTTTGCGGCACAGTTTCCTGCGCGCTCGGCGGCCGCGTTCGATGCGCTTTGCCACCATCTCATCGTGCAAAAGAGCGTGCAGGATGCGCCCGCGCGAAACTGGGCGAACCGTGCCGCTTTGCCTGCGGACGAAGCCGGGCGTGCGCTGGTGGCGAAGTTCATCGAGTCCCGCCTGCTCATTGCGGACGGCGACGAAGTGGCGCTCACGCACGAGGCGCTCGCCGCGACGTGGCCGCAGCTGCGGGAATGGGTGGAGAGTCACCAGGAAATCCTGCGCCTGCGCGCACGTCTCGGGGCGCGCATGAAAGAAGGCAGCCCGCTGCTGGGGGGCGATCCACTGTTCGATGCCGCGCGCTCGTATCTTGCGGCGGAACCGGGCGCGTTCAACGCGGAGCAGCGCACCTTTCTCGAACGCGCCGCCGCCGTCGCCGGAGCCGCCCCCCGCCGCCGGGCGAAGCTGCGGCGCGCCGCTTTCGTCACCCTCGCCGCGCTTTCAGTCATCGCCATCACGGGCGCAGTCATCGGCTTCCGCTCCGCCCGCGAAGCCGCTGCCCAGCGCGATGAAGCGCGCTACAACGAGGGCCTCGGCTGGCTGCTCCGCGCAGAGGTCGCAGAGGAACGCGGGCACCGCTATCCTGACACACTGCTTTATGCCGCACAGGCTATCGGATTCGAGGGACTCGGCCGCCCCGCAGGTGAGGGCGGTCCCATCCGCTATATTCGCGAAGAGCGGAACCCCGATGCCTTCGAGCGCGCCCGAAAATGGATCGCGGGCCGGCCGGCTTATCGGCCCGTGTGGGCCAGCGGTCTGCGCGATTCGCCGGCCAGTGCGCTGCGCGTCAG
The DNA here is from genome assembly GCA_031414455.1 of Verrucomicrobiota bacterium. GTDB lineage: Bacteria > Verrucomicrobiota > Verrucomicrobiia > Verrucomicrobiales > V1-33 > V1-33. The sequence continues at coordinate 6,209 of JANNVM010000239.1, read as the reverse complement.
TCCAACGGGCCGCTGGCTGGCTCTCGCTGCGGCGGACGGCGGGGTGTCGCTTTGGGACATGCGTTCCGGCAGGGAGACGGAAGTGCTGGCTGCCGGCGGCGGGACCGTCGCGGACGTGGCCTTCGATCCGCAGGAACAGACGCTTGCAGTCGCGCTGCCGCAGAAGGTCAGGCTGTGGGAAATCGGGCGGCAGTCCTTCACCTCGGAGATTCCGCTCACCGCCCGTGTGCTGGCATGGAGTCCCGGCGGCGAAATACTGGCCGCGTCCGCCGCGGACGGCGCGCTCGCACTTTGGCAGGATGGCAAGGTTGTCACCGTGCCATCAGGATTGACCAAACCCGCGTCAAGGCTCGTCTTTAGTGAGGAGAACAGTCTCATCGCCGCGGCTTTTCCCGGCGAAGGCGTGCGCATTTTCTATCCGCACTGCGGTGCGGCGGCTTATGCCTGGCGGAAGCACCATGCCGACTGCTCCAGCGTCGCCGTCAGCCCGGACGGCATGCGTGTCGCCATCGGCACAGCAGACGGCTCCATCAGTTTGTGGAGCTCTGCCGGAGCCGCGCAGACGGGAATCGCGCCGGCGGAACTGCGGCATCGCGGGGCCGTGCTTGATCTTTGTTTTCGCAGCGATGGCCGGCAACTTGCCAGCAGTGGCGCCGATGGAACGGTGCGGCTCTGGGATGTCACGGCGGACATTCCCGCGCTCGCCGCCACGCTTTGCGGACACACCGGCGCGGTCTTGCGCCTGGCTTATGCACCGGGCGGGGAATTGCTCGCCAGCGCCGGCGCGGATGGCAGCGCGCGCCTCTGGCTGGTGGACGGTCATCCGGAAGCGCAGCCGGATTTGTTCCGGCATCTCGCGCAGCGGTTCTATGTGTTCGATCCCGTCACTGCAGAAGCAGCATGGGACGGCGGCAGCGGATACATGGACGTGCCTGACAAGAGTCCCGCCGGCCTCTGGCGGCGGGGTGACACGGCGGGTGCGGCGTCCTATTTTCTGGCCAAAGAGGCATGGGACGCCGCCATGCTGTCCGGCGCTGACGTGGCGCAAGTCACGCCGGCTCTGCTGGCCGATGCCGAGAAGGCCGCGGCGGAAAACCGCTGGCATCGTGCCGCCCTGCGCCTGCGCCAGATGGGCGGCGGGGCCAATCCTGCGGTCACGGCCAAACTAACGGCAACGCGCGCTGCTTTCGCCACTCCGGGCCAGACCTTCACCAATGCCGAAGGCCAGGCACTCATCTGGTGCCCGCCCACCGGGCCTGACGGATTTCTCATGGGCAGCCCGGCCACCGAGGAGGACCGCAGTGACCCCAGCGAGACGCAGCATAAGGTGGTGCTCACCTCCGGCTTTTGGCTCGGAAAATTTGAAGTGACGCAGGCGGATTGGACCGCCGTCATGGGCCAACAGACGCTCGCCCATGTGGCCAACGCTCCGAATCTGCCGGTGGAAAATATTTCCTGGCACGAAGCCGGGGATTACTGCCGGCGCCTAACCGACCGCGAGCGCGCCCGCGGCACGCTGCCGCCCGGCTGGGAATACGCCCTGCCCACGGAAGCGCAGTGGGAATACGCCTGCCGCGCCGGCACCACCACGGCGTTCAGTTTCGGCGATGACAAAACGCAGCTCCACCGCTTCGCCAATTTCAACGACAAGAGAGGCAACTACATCGGCGCTGACCTCACCCAGGACGACAACGCCGAGTTCACCGCCTTCACGGGCCGCTACCTGCCGAACCCATGGGGCCTCCATGACATGCACGGCAACGTCTGGGAATGGTGTCAGGATTCCATCGACATGACGCGCCTCGACTATCCGCCCGGCGACGCTGCCGACCCGTTGCTGACGAGCGGTGCTCACCGTATCTACCGCGGCGGCGGCTGGGGCAATCCTCCCTTCGGCTGCCGCTCCGCCAACCGCAATGCCTACCCGCCGGACCTGCGCGATACCTACCTCGGCCTTCGCATTAGCGTGGTTCCCCTCAGGCCCGAATCCAGCCAATGATGGCACCGGTCATTCAACTCTGGAATCTTGACGCTCCCGGCAACGAACCGCGGGCACGAAACCGGACTGGTGAGGGCTGCGCTTACTTGAACGACTTGCTGAAATCGTCTCCGGAGATCTTCACCTCGCGTGCTTTTTTCACATGGGTGGAGGTGGCGATGCGGTGCTGGAGTTCGCGCTCGTACTCGTCACCGGATATGGGGAGAGGGACCGGGCCGTTTTTCCAACTGGAGAGGAGAACGGCGTTGGCGAGTTCGATGCTGCGGATGCCCTCCGCCGCCGGCGCGATGAGTTTCTCGCCGTTCAGGATGGCGTTGGTGAAGTTCTGGAGCACTTCGTTATGCGTGGCGCCTCCGCTCTCCACGGGCAGGTCCACCGTCCAGCACTCGGGCTTGGCGAATCCGGCGGACGAGGCCGCGCTGAATTCGCTCATCGGGGTGCGGTTGCGCTGAAACTTCAGCGTGCGGCCTTCCAGCGTGAGCATTCCCCGCTCGCCGGAAATCTGGAGTAGATTGCGGCCGGGAGCTTCGCCGGTGCTGGTGATGAAGGTCGCATGCATCCCGTTGTCATAACGGAAGTAGGCGGTCACATCGTCCTCGACTTCGATGTCGTGATAGCGTCCGAACTGGCAGAAGCCTGTCACCTGCTGCGGCATCCCGAAGAGCCACTGGAACAAGTCCAGATTGTGCGGGCACTGGTTGAGCAGCACGCCGCCGCCCTCGCCTTTCCATGTCGCCCGCCAGCCGCCGGAGGCAAAGTAACTCTCCGTGCGGAACCAGTCGGTGCAGTCCCAAAGCACGCGGCGGATTTCGCCGAGTTCCCCGCCTTCGATGAGGCTCTTGATTTGTTTATACACCGGGTCCGTGCGGAGCTGGAACATGGCGCCAAAAACCTGGTCGCCTCCCTTGTGTGCGGCGATGAGCCGCTCGCAGTCCGCCTTGTGAACAGAGAGCGGTTTTTCCACCATGACATGCAGCCCGGCGTTCAGCGCTTCGATTCCCATTGTGGTGTGAAAAAAATGCGGGGTCGCAATGAGCACGGCATCCACCAGGCCCGAGCCGAGCATGTCCGCAAACTCCGTGCACTGGGTCTCTCCGTCCTCCCGTTCCGGCAGTGCCTCCGGGCGATCACAGATCACCGTGAGTTCCATGCCTTTGACCTTGCCGGCACGCAGGTTGGCGCGGTGAGCCCGGCCCATGTTTCCAAGGCCGACGAGTCCGATGCGAACTTTTTCCTTTTCCATAATGGACCGAGCATGGAGCGCCGCTTTCAGCCGTCAAGCCGCGAGCGCATGACGCAGTGCCGTGCGGCACACATCCAGTGTCTGGTCAATGTCCGCCGGGCTGTGTGCGAGTGACAGGAAGCCCGCCTCATACGGACTCGGGGCAAAATAGACGCCGAGTTCGAGCGCTTTGTGGAAGAACCGTTTGAAGGCTTCCGCGTCACCGCGCCTGGCATCGTCGAGGTGCCAGACGGGCTGCTCGTTGAAGTAGAGGCAGAACATGGAGCCGATGCGGTTGAATGTCAGATTGCGTCCCAGTTCCTGGCAAACATCGCGAATGCCCTGCTCAAACATCGCCCCGAGATCCTCCAGCCGCCGCCATGCCGCTTGCTTTTCCAGTTCCTTCAACTGCGCGAGGCCGACCGCCATGGCCAGCGGATTGCCTGACAGGGTGCCGGCCTGATACACCGGGCCGTCCGGTGCCAGCATGTCCATGATGTCCGCGCGTCCACCGAACGCTCCCACCGGCAGGCCGCCGCCAATGACTTTGCCCAGCGCCGTGAGGTCAGGAGTGAGGCCGATAATTTCCTGGTAGCCGCCCTTCGCCACCCGGAAGCCGGTCATTACTTCATCAAAGATCAGCAGCGCGCCGTGTTTTGCCGTGAGGTCGCGCATCAATTGCACAAAGCCTGGCTTTGGCAGAAAGAGTCCTGCATTCGCCGGCACCGCCTCCACGATGATCGCCGCAATTTCATGCCCCCGGGCGGCGAACAATTCCTCCAGCGCCGCTGCGTCATTATAGGGCAGCACAGTCGTCAACGCCGCCAGCGCCGCCGGCACACCTGCGCTGTCCGGACGACCGTGAGTGAGTGCCCCGCTGCCCGCAGAGACGAGCAGGCTGTCCACATGCCCGTGGTAATTGCCGTGAAATTTCACGATGCGGTCCCGCCCCGTGAACCCGCGTGCCAGACGGATGCAACTCATCGTCGCCTCGGTGCCGCTGTTGCACATCCTGACTTTTTGCACCGACGGCACCCATTCACAAATCGTGCGCGCCATTTCCACCTCCCACATGTTGGGAATCCCGAAGCTCAGACCGTCTTTCGCCGTTTCCTGCACTGTCTGCACCAGAACCTGCGGCGCGTGCCCCAGAATCGCCGGTCCCCAGGTGCCCACGTAGTCAATAAGTGAGCGTCCGTCCACATCCTCGATCCGGCACCCCTTCGCGCGCCGCACAAAGAACGGTTCGCCGCCAACATTGCGAAACGCGCGCACGGGGCTGTTTACGCCGCCGGGGATGTATTGTTTCGCGAGGGCAAAGAGCTTGGAGGAGATGGACATGTGCCCAGTCGTATCTCCGCTAAACCGGCAGGCAAGGCTGGAAAGCAGTCGAGGGCTTCCGCCCGTGACGGGTTGCCTGCGCGATGCCGTTGCGAACCGGTGAATGGTTTTGTCACAGGCGGAAGCCATGACTGCCTGGCGGCGGCCTGCTCCGGAAAGCCTTCTGCATCACGGAAATCTCACCCTGACAAAGTGTCGGCGTGCCGCATTCACCGGGAGCGGCGAGCGCCACGTGGAGGTGGTGAGAAAACTGCCGGGCACGGGGATGGAGGAAACGAACACCGCGCCAGCGGTCCATGTGGTGATGTCGGGTGAGAACTCGACGACCGGCGAGACGTCGGACACTTCGCTGTGGTGCGTGAACGTTACGGTAAGATAGGAGCCGGGACTGCCACCGGGGCTCAGGGTTTGGAAAGCGCCGTCCGGCATGTGGCTGGAAGAGGACTCCAGAGGATTGGTGCCGAAGTAATATTCCGCGCGATTGGCGAGACCGTCGCTGTCGGTATCGGCTGCCGGGTCGGCCGCAGCGGGGTAAACCAGCGACCAGCCGGCAAATGTCAGGAGATCGTCGGCACCGGGACTGCCGCCGGGCAGCCCACTGGCACGCCAGTTGGCGGCGATCGCGTGATCCGGACGTGTGTCCGGATCGACGAGCACCATCGCAGGGCCGTCGCCATCGGCGGCTGCGGGCCAGGGAGCGGCGTCGGAATAAATGAAATCGCGAATGGCAGTGCCGGCGCCATAACTGAGTTTGACCTCCTCGCCGTCGTTGCTCAGTTTGTCCGTGGCGAACGTGCCGGCGATCGGCTTCCCGGTGCCGTAGCGGGACTCGAAGGCGGCCTCGTTTTTCACCAGCAGCAGCCAGGCTCCCGGAGCGATCACGGCACCGGGCGCGAAATCAAAATTGATGCCCTTGGTGAAGCGCACGTCTGTCAGATCAACGGGCGTGGCGGCGGTGTTCTTGATTTCGATGAACTCGAAGTCGTCCTCCGTATAACCCAGCACGGCCTGAGCCGCTGACGGGCCGGCGGGGTGATACATCACCTCGCTGACGACGAGACTGCCGGTGTAAACACTAACATCAGGCGTGCCGGCGACAAACGATGCCGGCAGCGACCACGGGCTCCACCGGCCATTGGTGCCCTTCATGCGGACGCGCGCGCGGAAGGTTCTCCCCGGCTGAGCGACGGAAGTGGGCACGCGAATCTCAGCGGCATAGGTCGCGAGTTCGCCGGAGGTCCACGTTTCTTCAATTTCGTATTTGCGGGGCTCGCCCGCAAGGTAGCCGGCCAGACCCGGTGCGGCAATTTCCGCCACGCGCCACTGCATCGCGGCAAAGTTCACGCCGGCCGGCGCGGAGAAAGCGTTTGTCTGGAAGCGCAGGTCATTGGCGGGAAATCCAGGGGCACCCACATGCGTGATCACCGGTCGCACCGGCACGCCGGTGTCCGTGGCTTCCTGTTCAAGGAAATTGAACCCGTAGCCGCGCTGATCGCCGTCTCCGACGGCGAAAGTGTTGGGATCGGTGTCGGTGGTGTAGCCTTTGAGGAAAGCGACGAAGCCCTCGTGGTCCGCGGTGACCAGGGTGCGGTTCCACGTTCCGCCGATCTGGCCCTGGGCAACCGGCGTGCGGTAGAAATTATTGGT
>JANNVM010000238.1:0-1879 GCA_031414455.1 Verrucomicrobiota bacterium | reverse complement strand
GCCGGCTGGAAGGGCTTTAGGCGTTTTCCCGGGGGTTTTCTGCGATCACGCGGTTCATTTTACCGATATTCATCGGGGAATTGCCTGGGAATCGAGAAAATTCGAGAATTTGCGTCACAATTCCCGATAAATACCATATAGTAGGATGACGTGCTGCCAGGAACGACCACTTTGCAGTCCCGTCCTCATCCTACTAAATGAACTGGAGACTCCTGTTACTCTCCGCTTTGCTCCCCGTTGGAGTCATCGCGCAAACGACTACCACATTCGTGCCGCTGCTGTCGGTGTGGAAGTATCTTGATACCGGGAGCAACCAGGGCAGTGCCTGGCTGGGCGCGGGTTTCAATGACAGCAACTGGGCGCAGGGGCCCGGGGAATTGGGCTACGGGGACGGGGGCGAGGCGACCATCGTGAGCTTCGGGCCAAACTCCGGAGCAAAATACATCACGACCTATTTCCGGAAGAGTTTTACGGTCACGGGAGCGGCGGCTTATACAACTGCCAGTCTGCGGCTGCGGCGGGATGACGGCGCGGTAATTTATTTGAATGGCACAGAGATCTACCGGACGAATCTCCCCACCGGCACGATCACCAGCACGACCCTCGCGCCGGCGGCCATTGGGGGGGCTGATGAGTCAGCGCTGCTGACGGCGGCAGTGAATGCGGCGCTGCTGACGGAAGGGATAAATGTGCTGGCTGTCGAGATGCACCAGAACGCCGGCACGAGCAGTGACATCTCTTTCGACATGGAGTTCACCGCCACCGCGCCGGCCGCGGGAGCGCCCGTGGCCAACGCGCAATCAGTGACCTTCGACGAGGACACGCCCGCGGCCATCACGCTGACAGGCTCCGATCCGGAAAATTCGCCGCTCACTTATTCCATCGTCTCGGCACCAGGCAAAGGCACGCTCACGGGCACCCCGCCGTCGGTGACTTACACGCCGTTTGCCAACACGAACGGTGCCGACAGTTTCACGTTCAAAGTGAACGACGGCACCTTAGACTCCGCCGCAGCGACCGTCTCGCTTACGGTAAATCCGCTCAACGACGCGCCGTCCGGCGATGCACAGAGTGTCACGGCGATGAGCACGGTCCCGTTAGCGATCACGCTGAGCGGCAGCGACCCGGAAAGCCATTACGGCATGCTGGCGGACTATGCGCAGCAGCTTTTCAACGGTGACCTGACCGCCGTCACCGACGGCCTCTCCGGCGCGACGTGGAATGCGGACACCGGCACGCTGTTCTTCATTCGCAATGTCTCCACCGGCGCGGGCCACAGTTACGAATACACCGCCGACGGCGTGGCTCTGCGCACCATCACACAGAGCGGCTTTCAGGACACGGAGGCCATCGCATGGATGTACGGCAACACCTATGCCATCGCCGAGGAAAACAACTTTCAGCGCATCACGATCTGCACCATCGCCCCTGGCGCGACGACACTGGACCGCACGGCGGCGGGTAACGTGACGTGGAATACCGCCGTCGGCAGTTTGCTGAATCTGGGCGTCGAGAGCCTGTGCTACGACTCCGGGCGCGACCTTCTCTACTACATTGCCGAGAAGCCCGCGGGCGGGACATGGAATATCTATACGATGAATCCGGTGACAGGTGTCTCCAGCGTGCTGTGCAATCTCAATGCGAGCGTCGCCACTGCCGGTGTGGCCACGGACATCAGCGACATGGCCCACGATCGCGCCACGGATACCCTTCTGCTCCTCAGCCATGAGAGCAGCAAGATCATCCGCGTCAGTCGCGCCGGTGCGGTCATGGAACAGCGCGGCTTCACCACGGCATTCACGCAGGCCGAAGCGCTCGCGCTGACTCCGGACAGAACGCGGCTCTTTATTGGCGGCGAGCCGAAGCAATTCGCGCGCTA
>JANNVM010000237.1:0-3613 GCA_031414455.1 Verrucomicrobiota bacterium | reverse complement strand
AGCAGTTCGTCGTCCACCGCGGTGACACTGACATTCATGCTAAGCACGCCCGGGCCAAAGGCCAGGCTGCCCGTTGCCGCCACCGCCTCGCCAGGATCGCTGCCGGTCAGCGTAACCTGCACGGCGGAGGTGCCGGGCGCGGGGCGGGAAATCGTCAGGAGATTGGAATGCAGGCCGCTGTTCTCGACCACCGAATTGGGAGTTAGTGTTACGGTGAACGACTCCGTCAGGGTGCAGAATTTGGCCCCGTCCACTTTCGTGCCAGGGGAATAATTCGCCGTGCCGGAGCCCGGCACGTTGGTATGCACGACGAGCGCATTCGGCCCCGTCAGGTCGGGATTGCGGTTGAGAGACTTCGTATTGTCCGCGGCGGCGATCGCTCCGTAAGTCACCCCCGCCTGCTCTTCGCCGGCCGGATTCTGCAGACTCACCACGTCGCCGGTGTCATTGAGACTGAGGCCATTCACCGCGGTGCCGTTGGCTTTGACGATCCACGCGTTACCGAAGGCCGCGGTGCGTCCTTCTATCGGATTTCCCCCGCCGAAAACGATCACCGCACAGCCGGCGCTGAGTGATAGATTAGCAGGAAACGTGTGACGAATCTGACTGTTGTCCGCGAGGGCCACGGCATCCCTCAGCGTCCAGCCGCTGAGGTCCACGGGTGAGGCCGAGACGTTGACGATCTCCACAAACTCATCCAGTCCGAAGTTCGCATTCGTCCCGTCCCCGTTGGCATCGCCACGGCCGGTGGCGTGGACTTCATTTACCACCAGCACCGCCGCGGGGTCGCCTTCGTCATTCACCGTCACATTGGCTGAACCGCCAGTGAATCCTGGCGCGGCTGCCGAAACGGACACCACCTGCGTGCCGTCGTTCCAGGCGTCGTTCACGGCATCCACGGTAAACGGCGCACTCGCCGCACCCGCGGGAATCACCACCGTGGCCGGAATCACAAGCTCCGACGGGTCAGGATTGGTGAGCGCCACCGTGACCGCTGCCGCCGTCGGCCCCGTCCGCGCCACCGTCCCGGTCGAAGCTCCCGCGCCGTCGCTTTCGCCAAACGTGGAGGGAAGAAAGGATAGGCTGATCGCCTCCGAGACCACATTGCTGAGGCCCGGCGTCGGAGCCTGAGCGACGAAGGAGGAAAGGTTGCGCGCCCCGCCGGCACCGTTTGGTACGCGCGCGATGGATTCATTGGCACCGGCAACCGCCCCATTGAAGGCTTCGTCCACCTGCGACCCGGAGGTGAAGAGCACCGCGAGTTCCGGATCATCCGAATCCGCAGTATCATAGACAACGGCATCCACGAGGTTTACTGTTGTCACTGCGGTGTTATTTGGAAATGCGGCGGGTTCACCCAAGTATAGGGCCACGGCGTCTTGACCGTTTTGCAGCAAGTTCCCGGCAAACTGCCATGTAGCTCCGGCCACATTCGCGACGGCTGAATTTCCAACGACTACATACCCTCCTGCAGGAATTGTCAGGCCATCCAGATCGAGCGCGAAGTATGAGAGATTGTTGGAGCCATTGTAAAAGACGAGCACATGCCCATCGAGCGGGGCCGCATTAATTGTGTCGGTATTGTAGAATTCGACGAACTCGAGCGCATCAGCCCCGGGCGTGTCACTATCCAGTTCATTGATCAAAACAGCGGCATCTACAGAAGCAGCCAGCATCAGGCTGGCAGCGAAAAGCGGCAGGAAGCCGGCGGAGCGGAAGGGGCGGGGGAATGAGTTCATGTCGGGAACCGGGAAGCGGCGGATTGAGGTTGAGGCAGCACCGGCGTAGCGGTTTCCGCGCCAAAGATAAAGCTCAATCCTCGCACGCCTTTGTGACGATGCCGCCACGGATAAATCGCTGTTCCTCTAAGTTACCATTTCGCACCCGCCGGCGCTGATAAGTGGTGCGGCCCATCAGATCCCTACTCCATCAAACCCGCCGCCCGCAGGCGTTCTGCGGCCCACGCCTGCTCTTCCGCCGTCAGTGGCGGATGCAGCGGCAGCGAAAAATCCTCCTGCCAGTGACGCCCGTTTTCGTAGGCGCGGTCCACGAGCGGCTGCAGGTCCAGCGGCACATCGGCATCTGTTTCCCGCAGGGGAATGGCGATGGCCGGCAGCCGTTGCTCCAGAGCAATCGGATACACGAAACGCGACTCCCGGCTGGTGACACGACGGACGCAAATCATGTAGGGAGCGGCGGCGGCGGCACCCAGTTCCTCCCTGGGAAAGGCCAGCACATGTTCCCCCCCGCGCAGCAGATCCACCTCGATCATGTTCACTCCGGCGCTCAGATAGTCGTGCTGCTTGCGGCAGTAATCTTTCCAGCCGTCACCGGTTTTATGGCCCGGGCTGAGCACTTCGATCACCGAGATAAGCTGCCCTCCGGCTTCACGGATTTCTACCCAGCGGTGCAGCGGCTCGACAACGCGCACCAGCACCGGCTCAGCAAGAACTATACCGCTCTCCCGGTCCGTTTCGGGAGTCCACTTTGGCGACACTCCCTGCTTCCAGGATTCCGATACCGTCACGTCGGGGCGATACGCCTGCCATTTACTCCCTGCCGTGATCGTGATCGCCTCCTCCGGCCGGGAGTTGAGATCTGCGGGAAGTTCCTTATTCAGCGCATCCGCGACATAACCTATCAGCCGTGCATGGACCGTCGGCCAGCGCCGCTCCAGAAACGGATTCATGCCCGGAAAGGGATTCTTCGTCGAGATCATGCAGGGCATTCTAGCCCTGATGCCCGCCAGGGCAACGTCTGAATGCCGGGCCGGTGATTCATGGAAAGCCGGGCGCTTCGCCGACCGTAGTCTGCCGCCATGTTTCGCGCCGCCCTTTTTGTCCTCTTCCTCCTGCCCGCGGGCGCTGCGCAGTTGCGCGTCCATCCTGACAAGCTTGATCTCACGGGGCGGGATCCTCTCCACGGCGTCGTGGTTTCTCTCACGGCGGACGACGGCACAGTCACCGACGTGACCCGGCGCGTCGTTTACAGTACCAGCGCATCGCAGGCCGCCGCGGTGGATGCGAAGGGTTTGGTCGCCGCGCTGGCTGACGGACAGGCGGTGCTGACGGTGCAACTCGACGCCCTCACCGCGCAGGTGCCGGTGACTGTCACGGCGTTCGCCGAAAAGCCCGCGCCGTCGTTCAAGCAGGACGTGCTGCCGATTCTCACCCGCAGCGGCTGCAACATGGGCGGCTGTCACGGCAAACTTGCCGGACAAAACGGCTTTCGCCTCTCGCTCCGCGGCTTCGCGCCGGAATGGGACTACGACTGGCTCACGCGCGAAGTGAATGCCCGCCGCGTGGACTTCGCGTTTCCGGAAAGCAGCCTTCTACTGACAAAACCATCCGGCGGTCTTCCGCACGAGGGTGGTGTGCGGTTTCGCGAGGATTCCCGCATGTGGCGCACGCTGCGCGACTGGATCGCCGCCCGTGCCCCGGCCCCCGTGGCTGAAGAAAAGGACGCCGTCAGCCTGGAGGTACTCCCCGGCGACCGCGTCATGTCCCCGGGCGAATCGCAGCAGCAATTGGTGCGGGCGAGATACGCCGACGGGCGCCTCCGCGACGTGACCTGGCTGGCGCAGTTCTTCTCCAATGACGAAACCACCGTCACC
>JANNVM010000236.1:0-3688 GCA_031414455.1 Verrucomicrobiota bacterium | reverse complement strand
CGTTGTGGAGCAATGGAACATGTCGAATGCGTTCGCTGTCGAGCATGAACCCCGCGCGCTCGCTGGCCCCGGCACTGGCATCAGGGCACTTTGAGTTTCTCTGGATTTACCTAACAGCACCCGTGCTCGGCGCGCTGCTGGCCGTGCCGCTGTGCATGGGCGTGCGCGACGGGGATTGCTGCCGTGGCGCGTGTGAAGCGGAATAAACACGGTGCTCACGCTGAACGATCAGGTGAACCGCTATCACTGGGGCTTCGACGACCCCGCGCACGCCACAGGTAATGACGAGGAACAGATGCAGGTCTTCCGCCGCGTGCGTGATGAAATCCGCCGCGTCTTCGAAGCTTATGCGGCAGGCCGGAAAGATGAACGCGGCGCAAAGTCCGGGACTGGCCATGAGCCAGAAGCTGCGGCGCGGATTGCGCGACCAGAGAGTTAGGTTGAGGCGGCGAATTCAGCGCCTGCGTATTCCTCAGCGTGTGAGCGTCGAGAGTTCCCATGGGCGCACTGCGGTTGCTCGAATTCCGGAACCCCTCGCGTCGCGTTCGTTCCCGCGCGCCGGTTTTTGCATACCGGCAACTCTCCGAAAAAATTCCGGAGAATCTTTGAGGGATTGCTGCGCGACCGGGGTGTTACTGAAAGAACAGGCTGCGAGCCTGCTCCAAACCAAAAACCAAACCACAACACCCTAATGAAAACAAAATCCACCCTCCTTGCCGGTCTCGCCGGCCTGCTGCTCGCCGCTACTGCCGCCGTTGCCGGTCCCGATACCTGGCGCAGGCCGGAGCCGCCGAAACCCAAAGCCGCGTGCTGTGCCGCCTGCCTGCCTGGCGGTGCGTGCTGCGAAGTCAGGCACGGCTATTACACTCCGGCCTCGGGACGGGGCGTTATCCGCACGACAAAAGTCCTGTGTAAAACTTCCTGTGCCATGCCGAAATCAGCGCGTGACTGCTGCACCACCGGCTGCGTGCGTTAACGCCGGACCACCCGCCTTCCGCCGTCCGCCAGCGAGCGCTTCCCGGGCGGCGGAAGCGCATTTACAGTCCGCCTGCCATGAATGATTCTGATCTCGATCGTCTGCTCCGCACATGGAGCGCCCCGGAAGTCCCGCCGGATGACTTCCGCCGCGGCGTCTGGCAGCGCATCGCCGCGCACAGTGAGGCGCCAGGCTGGCTGCGCTGGCTTGATCCGCTCCTGCGCCCCCGCCTCGCCCTGACAAGTATCGCCGCCGCTCTGATCGCCGGAGCAGCGGCGGGGTCCGCACATGCTGCGCTCAAAATCAAAGCAGCCCCCGTCGCCTCGGCCGACAGCGCCGCCGTCTACGTGAAGTCCATCAATCCGCTGGATCCCGGGCATCCGGGGCATGCGGAGCAATTGCGATGAAACGCCGTCTGCTCATCCTCACTGTTATCGCCGCCGCCGCCGTACTCGCCTATGGTGTCAGCCACTGGTGCGTGATGCGCCGTGCGCCGGAGACGCCGGCCGCCTCCGCTGAGCCGCTCGTGTGGATGCAGGAGGAATTTCAGCTCGATGCCGCGACCCTGGACCGGGTGAAGTCACTGCATGAATCCTATCAGCCCACCTGCGGCGACATGTGTCTCGCCATCGCCGAAGCCAACACCCGTGTCCGTACGCTCACGCAGCAGAGCCGCGTGGTGACACCGGAACTGGCAGAGGCAGTCCGGGAAGCTCATCTCCGGCAGGCTGACTGCCGCACGGCCATGCTCCGGCACATCTACGAGACGGCCGCCCTCCTGCCGCCGGAGGCTGGCCGGCGCTATCTGAGTATTGTCACCGCCCGCCTTCTCGAGGACGGCCTCTGCATCTCCGAAGTGGTGGAGCAGCACCCGTGAGCACGCCCCCTTACCCTGCGGACCCTGACACCGCTGACATGCTCGCCCTCGCCGGCGGACACGATACGGCACTCCACGGCCTCATGGACCGCTGGCGCGACAAAATCACCGGGTTCCTCTATCGCATGACCGGTTGTTATGAGACGGCACTCGATCTTGCCCAGGAAACCTTCGTGCGTGTCTATCAGGCGAGGGCGCGCTACGAGGCCCGCAGTGCCTTTTCCACCTGGCTCTTTGCCATCGCCGCAAATCTGGCCCGCAACCACGCCCGCTGGCGTTCCCGCCATCCGGAAGTCCCGCTGCCGGAGGATGACAGCCGTGCGGACCCCGCTCGTGATCCCGCTGCGGCAGCCGCAGCCCGCGAGCAACTGCGGGCGGTGCAGCGGGCCATCAGCGCGCTGCCTCCTGACCACCGGGAAGCCCTCATTCTTTCCGTATATCATGACCTCTCCCATGCGGAGATTGGCGTGGCGCTGAGCTGTTCGGCAAGGGCGGTGGAGAACCGCATTCATCGCGCCCGTCAGCAGTTGCGTGAATCGGTCCTTCGCTGATTTCATGAACCAGGATCATCTCCTGCTTTATCAGTAGCCGGCGACCGGGTGGCGGCGAGACGGGCAAGGGCATCCGGTCCGGTGGGTTCCTCTGACTGCCACGGGAGCCATGCGGTGCGGCGGGCATGACGGGTGACGACTTCTGTCAGGTAACGGTGCTCGGATTCTTCGCGGCGCTGGAGCAGCGGATCACAGGAGCCGCAGTGAAGCAGGCTTTGATTGATGACCCATGCGAACGGTTCGATGCGGGCGCGGCGGAGGTCTTCCTGAAGAGCTGCGGCCTCATGCACAGGGGTGGCCTCGGGCAGGGTGACGAGCAGAATGTGTGTGAAGTCAGGATCGCGCAAACGCTGGAGCAGCTTGAGCACTTCCTCCGGCTGGGTGCTGCGGGCCTGACGTTCCAGTTCGCGCTGATAGGCTTCGCTGGCATCCAGCAGGAGCAGCGTGTGGCCGGTGGGTGCCGTATCGAAGATGACGTGATCGTAGTCCCTCGCGGCATTTGCATCACCGATGAGGCCGGAGAACTCATCAAACGCGGCGATCTCGACCGTGCAGGACCCTGACAACTGCTCTTCCATGCTGCGCAGTGCCGCCTCCGGCAGAATCCCCCGCATGGGGCCCACCAATCGCTCCCGGTAAGCCGCCGCGGCCTCGACGGGGTTGATGTTCATCGCATCCAGTCCCGGCACCCCCCCGACGGGCGCGGGATGATTCGTGAGCCGTGTTTCGAGGACTTCATCGAGGTTCGACGCGGGGTCGGTGCTCACGAGCAGCACCCGCTTTCCCGCCGCCGCCAGTTTCAGCGCCGTGGCGCAGGAGAGCGATGTCTTGCCGACGCCGCCTTTGCCGGTGAAAAACAGAAAACGTGTGGCGGTGGCCGGATCGGGCTGATAAAGCGGCAGGCTCATGCCTCCTTCTCCTTCCCGGTGATCGCCTCGCAGATCCATGCTGACCGCTCCTCACGGGTGGGATAGCGGCCCTTGAGTTTTAACTCACCGTCCCAAAAAATGAGCGGCAGCACGGCCGTTCCGCCTGCCTGGAGCAGGATCTTAACGCCGGGATTCGCGGCAAACGCGGCGGGCTGCTGCGCGAGGTTGAAGCGTTCGATGCTGATGGCGTGACGGGACAACTGCGCCAGCATGCCCTGATCTTTATCCACAAATATTGGCAGGGTGAAACCGGCGCCAGGCCTCGGTGATGGCGTCGAGTTTGAGCAAGCCGCGCCAGAGGACTTCGGCTCCGGGGTGGCCGTCTCCTTTGCGACCGAGGTGGCCGCCAAGGCGG
>JANNVM010000235.1:0-4702 GCA_031414455.1 Verrucomicrobiota bacterium | reverse complement strand
TACATCGTCCGCGTGGAAGCCGACGACTGGCAGGCCACCACGTTGCTGGTGCGCAGCGACATTGACGTGCTCGTCGAATCCTCGCGCCGCGAAGTGCTCGCCTACGTGATGAGCGGCCCCGACAAAAAGCCCGTGGCCAATGCCAGCGTGCTCCTCAGCGACGGCGGGAAGATCATCGCCACCGGCACCACCGGCGCGGACGGCGTCTTCCGCGCGAAGCCCGAAGGCATGGAGAAAGCCGGCACCGTGCGCGCGTTCGTCAGCACGCCGCAGGGCATGGCCGGCAGCTTCCTCGAAACCGCCGGCCTCGCGCTCAGCACCGCGCCGGAGAAAATGACGCGCGTCTTCTTTGACCGCGAATGGTACCACGCGGGCGACACCGTGAACTGGCAAGCCCTCCGCCGCGATGTGAAAGACGGCACGTACCCCGTCTCCCAGCCCGGCGAAGGCTGGAAATGGCGTGCGCAACTTCCCGATGGCCGCCTCATGTACGAAGGCCCAGTCACATGGGACGCGCTGGGCCTGTGCAGTGGATCATTCACGCTCCCGCCGTCCGCGTTTATTGGCGGCTACAAAGTCCGCGTCTTCAATGAAAAAGAGAGTTTGCAGGCAGAATTCAAAGTTGGGACTGGAAACGAGCCCTTTCTCGGCACGGTCATTCACAGTGTGCCTGGTCCCCGGCTGTTTATCCATGGGGAGGTCGTAAGAGGCACGTTCGCAGTGCGCTGGGCCAACGGCTTGCCGGTGATTGGCGAGAAGTGTGAGCTTAGATTGCCGGAAGGAGTTAATCGTTTCGTTACATCTGACGCGGGAGGGAACGTCCCGTATGAAATAGCAACCTCCACGCTCAAGTCCGGCCGGTACGAGATCTCTCTCGAGATGCCGGCGGTGCGAAGTCGGGGAGTACACTATTTTGCGATTTCGGACGCAGATACATACACGCGGTTCGACAAGCTCCCGGAGCTTGTTCTCGCCGGTGAGTCATTCGCCCTCAAAGTTCTGGCCTCCAATCATCGCAGCGAGAACGTGGCCATATCGCTAAAGCTCTCCATTCTCCGGCGCGACGCACCGAAGCCGAGCCGTGTGCTGGAAGGCGTGCCGTGGATCAGCGGGTTCACAACTCCGCCGGCGGACACACCGGTTTCGGAAGTCGAAATCAAAACAGGCGACAACGGCGAGGCCGTGCAGGCGGTGACGCTGCCGCAACCAGGCAATTACGTTTTGAAACTCTCCGGCAAAGACAAGCAGGGCCACGACATCACCGCCGAGACCACCCTGCGCGCCGCGGGCGGCGACGAGGACTCGAAGCTCCGCCTGCTTGCGCCGGACGCACCGCTCATCGCCGGGCAAACGCTCAAGCTGCGTGTGCAGTCAGGCTTCGCGCATCCTACGGCACTCGTCACTGTTCATGCGCAGGACTTTTTCAGCCATCAACTCATCGCGCTCCAGGCGGGCGCGAACTCGCTGGAGATTCCCGTCATCTCCGCGCACGCGCCGAACTTCCGCGTCACCGTCGCCGCGATGGACGGGCGGAATGTCCACATCGCCTCGCGTCCGTTCGAGGTGCGCAGCGGATTGAAAGTGACGCTCACCGCCGAGGCCGACGGCTACACGGTGAAGACCACCGACCTCGCCGGAAACCCAGTCGCCGCGCACGTCATCACCAGCGCGTGGTCGCCTGCGGACGGCGAGCCATTCCAGTCTGCACCAAAGATCGTCATCCCCACGCGCGCCACGGGACTGAGCATCGAGAGCAGCGCCACGTTCTTCCACACCGGCGCATCGCTGCGGAAGCAGGGCGATCAATTCGTCGCCTCGCTCAACGATCAGATGCTGCTGTGCGCCGTTCAGGAGAAGGAGATTTCCTTCAACACTGGCAACACCCTGCTGCTGCTCAACAACCGCATGTTCACAGGGGACAACTACTTCCTCGCCCGCGACGCCGCGCTCAAGCACGGCGTCTTCGTCATCAATCCCGGCCTCAACTCCCTGAAGCGCGACGCGCTGGGCATAGACGTGAAGATCACCACCCAGGGCGTGCCGGACATCCGGTGGACGGAGCACGATCATAGTAGAGCGAGTGCGCCCCTGGGGCCACTCGCTTTAGCCCCCGCGCACGATGACAAAAGCGAGTGGGCTGGAAGCCACACTCGCTCTACTTTCGACACCGACGCCACGGGTACGAAAAAGATCGGCGGTCTCGACACGAAAGATGGCCTCAGCGCCATCGCTTACGCGGTGGATGGCACATCGCTCGTCGCGGTGGATGTGCTGGTCATTCCGTCGCAGGCAAAGCTGACCGTGCGTGCGCTGCTGCCGGATGTGGTGACGCCGGGGCAGGGATTCAGCTTTCCGGTGTTCATCACCAATCACGGGCCGGAGAGAGCCGAAACCATCACGGCCAACTATCACATTGACGGAAAGACCTGGGCTCTCGTCCTCGTGGACATGGCGCCTGGAGAAAGCGTGGTTCGGTGGTTCGAAGGCAATCAAGCGCCGGATAAACCCGGGGTGATGGATGTTAGTGTCAGCGTAGGCAACGCGTCGTGGAGCGGGAAGCTCACCACCCGCAGCCTCAATGTCGCCTCCGTCGCCCCCACCGGCGGCCTTTTCGCCCAGGGCGAGCACACCCTGACACTGCCCGGCGATGAGCAGATCACTCTCGACGCCGAAGGAAAGCCGCTCGCCGCGCCCATCACCAGGAAAGCCATCGGTTTCCGCCTCATCAAGGCCGCGGACCTCGCGTCCTTCCCCGGCGCATCGCTGAATGCGAACGGTGAACTAGCCGACATGAGCGAGCCGCAGATTGCCGCGAGCGATTTGCTGCACGTCCTCTCCGCGCTGGCAGCGGCGAAAGACGACGCGAAGCCCGCGCTCCAGGCGCGACTCGCCCTTCTCACGGCGGAACTCACCGTCACCGAAAGCGAAGGCGGGTGGGCGTGGGAGAACATAGACATTTCTCCCGGGCTGCTGACCACGGCCTTCACCTGGCGCACGCTGCTGGAGGCGAAGAACGCGGGCGTAGTGGTGAGCGACATGATGCTGAAGCGCACGGCGGCGTTTGTTGCCGGGCGCTATGCCGGGATCGGGGCCACGGATTTCGAGCGGAAGGCCACGACGCTCCAGGCCATGGCTGCGGCGGGGAAGGCGGACTTCTCGCTGCTCAATCCGCTCTACCGCACGCGCGAAACCCTGACACCGGTCGCGCTCTCGCGGCTGTGCGCCGCCTTCATCCACGCAGGCCGCGAAGACGAGGCGAAGGAAGTCCTGACACAGTTGCTCAAGACCGGCACCGCCGGTAAAACCGCTGCGGGCGAGGACACGCTGTTCTGGCCGGGTGCGAAAGCCGTGGCAGGACTCAACGCGCCGGAGGAATCCACCGCCGCCGCGCTGTGGTGTGCGGCGAAGCTGACGCCTAACGCGCCGGAAGCCCGCCGCATTGCACTGTGGCTGCTCAATTCCCAGGCCACCGCGCCCGGCGGCACCACGCGCTGCCGCGGTCAGGTGATGCAGGCGCTGGCAGAGTATGCGCGGTCTTTGCCAAAGGCGGCCGCTGAGGACACAGTGGAGGTGCTGGCAGATGGCAAACCCATAGGCCCAATAGGCCCTATATGGCCTATGCCCGCCGATGGTAAGCTCACCATCCGCGTGAAAGGCGCAGCCCCCGCCGTAGTGATAGCCGCCGTCGTCCGCGAGACCCCGCCCGACGACCCAAAGTCCTGGGAGTATCCGAAGATCACCAGCCGCACCTACCTGCACGACAACTTCCTGCTCGGCGACCGCCGCCTCGGCGCGGAGAGCACGTCGCCGGTGACGCAGGCGGCCTACGGCCAACTCGTGCGCGTGGTGGTGAAGATCGGCAATCACCCCGACCCGACATGGCGCTCGCACGGCAACTTCCTCCAGGTGGAAGAGGAAATTCCCGCCGGCTGTTTGTTTGTAGAGGGCAGTCTGCGCCACAATGCAGACCGCGTGGACCGGCACGGGAATTTCCTGCGGCTGCGCTACGGCCCTGGCACGATGGAGGACATCATCTATGACGTCATCGCCCTCACGCCCGGCGCGTGGACGGCGCGGGCCGCCGTCGTCGCCGACCCGTATGATCCGTCGCGCTGCCGCCGCGGCACGGCGAACATGCTGACCATTCTCGCGCCCGGCACCGCGAGCCCGGATGTTTATGCGATGAACCGCGCCGAACATCTGGAACTCGCGCGGCTGATGTTCGATCAAAAGAACGGCGACGAGTGCATCAAGCACCTCGACGCGGTGGCCGCGGGGAAGATCACGCAGGAGGAGGAGCGCGACCTCGCGCGCATGAGGTTGTGGATTCTCGCGGAGAAGGAAGACGGCGATGCCCGCGCGCTGATCGGCGCATTTGAACTGCTCACCGAGCGGCATCCTCAGTTGGTGATTCCATTCGAGAAACTGCTGCGCGTGGGCGCGGCGTATCGGAGGCTGAATGAATTCGAGCGCGCGGCCACGGTCCTCCGCGGCGCGCTGGATGGCGCATTCCTCCAGGACAGCAGCCTCAGCGCGGCGCTCGAAGACGCGGGCGACTACCTCGGCGGCGTGAATCTCCAGGAGCAGCTCTGGCGCGAGTTTCCCGACAGCAAGGACGTGCGCGATTCGCTCGCCGCCCTCGCGCAAAGTCTCAGCACCAAAGCGCCCGACGCCGAAAAGCTGGCGGTGCGCCCCGTAGCGG
>JANNVM010000234.1:0-4750 GCA_031414455.1 Verrucomicrobiota bacterium | reverse complement strand
CGGCAACTGGTGCGGCGCCTTGGCCTGACGATGCTGGAAAATCGCGTGAACCGGACGGCGAAGGAGCTCGACACCGGTCTGACGGCTTTTGCGAGCGGCGAGGGAACGGTGATGCCGCGCCTCGGCTGGCTGGAGATTTCGGGGTATACCACGCAGGCGCTTCTTCCCGCGGCGCTGAAACATCTGGCGCGGGAATGGCGGCGGGCGCGGGATACCGGATTTAACGATCTCGAGTTTGCGGAAGCCCGCGGTGAAATCCGTCAGGAGGTGCGCGGGCGCCTGGCTTCGCGTCTGAGTCGAAACACGGCGGACACCGCCGAGGAACTGGTTAGTGTTGAGCGCCGCGGACGTTATTACGAAGCGCCGGAGGTTGAGGTGAATCGGGCACGCACCGACCTGGCAGGCATTACCCGCGCGGAATGCGAAGCACTCATCCGTGAGGAGTGGGGACGTGACGTGCTGCGCATTGTCTTGTCAGGCGAAGTGACCGCGGAGATGGAGCAGAGCGCCACAGACATCGTGGAGCAGGCGTGGGTGAAGCCGCCGGAGCCGTCGCCCGCCGCGAAGCCGCCGCGGACGCTGGTCATTGAACCGTTTGGAGAAACCGGGCGCATCGCGCGGCGCACGGTGGACCGCGAGCGTGGTTGCATGGAGGTGGAGTTCGCCAATCGTGTTGTGCTGCGGCTGAAGCCAATGGCCGGGCTTGGCGGCATGGTGTCGGTGCGGGTGCTCATGGGCTACGGCCAAATGTCAGCACCGCCGGATCGGCCAGGGCTTAGCCTTGCGGCGACAGAGATGGCTTACTGGTTTCCGCTGGTCGGATGGAAACAGATGGAACTGGATGCGGCGCTGGCGGACACCGAGGCGGACGTGAAATTCTCCTGGGCGTCGAATGTGTTCGAATGGGCAGGCCAAACCGACCGCGCCACCCTGAGCCGGCAGATCGAATTGTTGTGCGCCTGCCTGGTGCGGCCGGGCCTTGAATCTCCTCCGAAGCGATGGAGTCCTTCCCGCACGGACAAAATTTGGGCGGAAATGATCGAAACGGGAACCGATGCCCCGCGCCGCGCATTGTGGCACCGGCTTGGCGGGGGCGACCCTCGCGTCGGGCCACTAATCGACAGCTTCATGCAGACGAACGACCGGCAGGTGGCAGAGTGGCTGGTGCCGTTCTGCAAAGAGGCGCGTGTCTGTGTGCTCGTTGCCGGCGACTTCGCGCCACAGGAAGCACTGGCGGCAGCGGCGCGTACGTTCGGCGCGATTCCCCCGCGTGCCGCGTGGAACGAGCCGTGCCCGTTTCCTGTGCTGCCCGGGCCGGATCCAGGCCTCAGCCGCGAGCGCCCTGACAAGGGTCGGCACGCGGAGGTTTTCCTGTCCATGCCGCTGGATCGTCCGCGGAATTCCGTGGACGATTTGCTGGCTGACCTGCTGTCAGAAGTGCTGGACCTGCGAATGCGTCAGATATTTCGTGAAAAAATGGGAGCGAGCTACTCGCCGGGATCGGTGGCCACGAGGTCCCCGGACTGGGCTCGCCGCTGGCTGATCGCCGCGGTGCGCTGCGCGGACGGAAGTTCGGAGGAAACCGGTGAGGCGCTGCGCCAGTTGGTGGCCGGCCTGCACCGCGACGGCTGGAGCGAAGACGAATTCAAACGGGCGGCGCGCCCGCTGGCTCACACCATCCGGGCCTGGGCACGTCTTCCTGATGTATGGCTCAAGTGGCTTGAAGAGCCTCACTATTGTCCGTCTCCGGCGAAGATTGATCCCGCGATGCTCTTGAAAATGGAGCCGCAGGTGAAGGAACTCGCGCGCCGTGTTCTCGACCCCGCAGCGGCTATCGAACTGCGGGTGGAGCCGTCCGTGCCGGAGGCCGAGTGAGACGCTGCGCCAAGGCGCGCCCTTGAGTTTGGAGTGGTAAGGTTTGAGAGGGCAGCATGCTTGAACAACTCACCAGCGAGCCGACGCTGCGTTATGTCATGATCGGATTTGCCGTGCTCTGCGCGGCGATGGGATTTCTGCGCGGCATCGGGCGGCTGGTGCTGCTGGTCCTCGCGCTGGCCGCCGGGGCCGCGGCGGCACTGGCGTGGCTGCGTTATGGACCGGCGCTTTGTATTGCATGGTTTGGGAAGAATCCGGAGGAGGTTATCAAATACGGTGCGCTGACTGCCGGTCTGGTCGTGGCATGGCTGGCGCGGCGGTTCCTCAATGCCCTCGTCAGCGGCGCCGGCCCGGGACCGATGGACCGCAGCACGCGGATGCGCGGCGGGCTCCTCGGATTCATCCCTGCGCTCGTCCTGCTGTGGGGCGGTGCGGTAGCCATTCGCTGGGCGGGCGCGGGCAGCCAACTGAAGAATCTCGAACTCGCCGTGGAGGCGCAAAACATGGCTCCGCTCGAAGACGCAGACCTCCTCGCCCGGCTCAGCGAGAGCCTTGGCAAAGGGGTGATCGGCTCCATCCTCAACCGGACCGACCCCATGAGCAGCCGTGAAGCCGCCGCCGCCGCCGCTCTTCTCGTGCTCCAGCGCAACCCTAACGTTTGGGAGCGCGCCCGCCACCACCCGCTGACCGGCCCCGTCATTCTCCAGCCGCCGTTCGCCCGCCTCCGCGATGACAACGACGTCAGCTATGCCCTCAGCTTTTCCCACTACAGCCGCCTCCTCGCCCTCCCCGAAATGAACGCCGCTCTCGGCGACCATGCCCTCCGCGAGGCCGTCCTCAATCTCGACTTCGATACCATTCTGCCCGAAGTCATCACCGGCAAACTCGCCGGCAGTCCTCCCCGCGCCGTTGTCGTGCCGGAGCCGCAGTGAGCGCGGGCGCAGAAGCAGGCCAAAATTATCTTCTTTCCTCTTCGGAAGAAACTGCGGGGTAAGTTTTGTCGCCGCAGCCAGGCTCCCCCCGGGGCCCGCTCTTTTGTCTCCACCCTTGCTCCCGTCCCCCCGGCTGGCACAGCTTGAGTATTTATGAAACCAAAATCCGTCTTCCTCGCCGAAAATACCAACCGTGAGATTGAGGCATTTCTCAAGTCCCATCACACCTTGTACATTCCGGTCGGTGCGACCGAGCAGCATGGCCCGCATTCCGCGATCGGCACGGATGTGTTTCTGCCGCAGGAAATCGCCCGGCGCGTCTGTGAACGGCAGGGCAATGCCCTTGTCGCTCCTCCTCTGGCTTATACGCTCTCTTATCCGCACCGGGGATTCACGAGCGAGTTCAGCCTGAGCATCGAGACGTTTATGGCGGTCGTCAGGGATCTGGTACTTTCGTTCGGGAAAGCCGGATTCAAACGCATCGTGTTCCTCAACGGCCACTATGATAACACCTACGCCCTGGCTTACGCCTGTGCCCAGGTGGCGGAAAGTCTCCCGGAGGGAACGAAGGCGTTTCCCTTCAATTACTGGGACGGCCTGACTCCGGAACAGGCGGCGGCGATGAGCGAAGGCGGCAGGGGCATGCACGCCGGTGAGGGCGAAGTCTCCATGCTGCTGGCGATCAATCCCGCTCTGGTGGACATGGAACTGACCAATGCGGAGTTCCCAAACTTCCCGGAGACCATTACAAAGTCTCCGGCGCTGCATACGGCCTTCTTCTTTTCCTCACCCGGCAGTGTCTATCGTATGTCCCGGACAGGCACGTGGGGTGATGCCACCAAGGCGACGGCCGCCAAAGGAGAGTGGTTTCTGGAGGCCGGCGTGGAGTCCGTCATCAGTCTGATGCAGGACATTGAAAAGACGTTCAAGGAACTGACAGTGCGATAGCAACCTCTCGCCGCCTTCCCGCGTCCGAAGTCCCGCGCATTCGCAGCCTGGAGCGGCCCATCCCTTCACAGACGAATTCCCGGTGGGTTGAACCGAGGAATCCGGGTTCGCGTAGTTTTTTTTTACACCTGCACGACCCGCCGGACTCATGATCGTGATTAATTACCATGATTACGACCCGACTTATTTTCTCTCTCTCAGCGTTTGCTGCCTCCGCCGCCGCCCTCCAGGCAGCCGGTGTCAGTGTGGGCAGTTCCACGCTGATTGCTGCCTTGGACTACAGTGATACCTTTACGCAGACCGCCCAGGGCGGAATAAACCCCAACCGGCCCAGCACCGCAGCGATCCAGCCGGCTCCCGCCTACATTGTGGAGAACTCCTACGGGAATCCGTCCGTCTCCTTCAATGCAGCATTCAGCTTTGCCTCGGACACCGACGGCCTCGTCCCGGGCACGCCGGCTTACCCTGGCAGCAGCGGCGCGGGCAGTGCCACGGGCATAACACAAACCGGCGGCGGCGTGGACTACGGTTTGCCCTACGGGCTTCGCAACAGATACACCGTTCAGGTTGATGCCGTCCAGGTGGGGGACCGCATTGATATCAGTTCCGGTGGCGGAGTGGGCATCTTCGCCGCCAATTCCCTGTCCGTCTTCTTCCGCGGGGACGGCTCCGGAAATGCTTCGCTCTTTAATGGAGGCCTTGATGTCTCAATCCGAAGCGTCATCCCAACATTCACGACCAACATCACCGGTGCCGGGCAGTGGATCAACTATGCGGCCAGCTTCGACATGTCAGGCAAGACGATCGAACTCTTTGTGAATCAAGTGTCTCTTGGTGTGATTGATCTGACGGCGTTCAACGGAGGAACCCATGCCAACTTCTCCAATGCCTTCGTGGGTGCCGGAGCAGGTCTGGCTGGTGGCGAAAACCGCACCTGGACGGACAACTTTCAAGTGGGTGGTACCGTGCCGGAACCCGGCAGTCTGATGTTCGCG
>JANNVM010000233.1:0-6398 GCA_031414455.1 Verrucomicrobiota bacterium | reverse complement strand
CCGGCGGCAGTGCAGGCGTTCGCTTCGCTCACGGACAAAGCCGAAATTCAGGGCGCGATGACCGGCTTCCAGGAAATGTCCGGCCATGCACCAGGGCGCACAGCCATTCTCGATGCCTCCCTCGCCAAGTCGGATCATCCGGTCAACGCGTGGAGTGACCTCAGTAGCATCCTCCGCCAGTGGAACGCTCACCAGCCCGCAGAACTAGCCGCGTGGCTGGACAAGAGCGGCGTGCCGAAATCCTCACACGATATGACGGCCACGCCCATCCTCACCGGTTGGCTGCGCGAGGACGCGAAGGCGGCCGTCGCATGGTGGTTTGCCGCGCCCGGAGGTTATCCGGAAAGGGACCACCGCATGGAGACGCTCATTAGCGCATGGACGGAAGCGGACCTCTTTGCTGCTGCCGAATGGCTGGCCACGCAGCCGCTCGACACCACCGCCGCAAGCAGCATGAACACGCTGGCCGGCAAAGTCGCGAAGAGTGATCCCGAGCGCGGCATGGCATGGGCGCTGAGTATTCCGGATGAGCGTTACCGCACTGATGCTTTGAAACAAGTCACCACCACCTGGGCCAGCACCGACAAGGCTGCCGCCACTGCCGCCGTGAACGCCGCCGCGCTGGATGACGCGAAGAAGGCCGAAATCCTCAAAGCCATCATCACGCCATGAATCGTCGCCTTTTCCTCACCACTGGCATCCTCGCCTGCACCGCCGCCGCATGGCTCGGCTGGAAGATCGCGCAGCCGGCAGCAGCCGAAACACCGCGCGCCATTTCCAAACCCGCGCCGGTGGCCGCGACCCGGCTTTCCACGACGGACTACAGCAGCGCAGCCGCTCCGGCATTTGATGCGCGTCAGGACCGCTCGCTCGGCGATATCCTCGCCACCATTGACCGTCTGCGGTTGGATCCCGCCTCCCAGGTATCGCCGGATGACGGCATCTCCGGCGAACTGTTCGCGCTGCTCTATGCGCTTCAGCCTGACGAAATCCCCGGCGTGCTCAAGCACCTCGCGGCGCTGCCGCCGCCGTCGCCTGACAAGCTGCTCACGGCCGTGCTCGGGCGCTGGGCGCAGTTTGATGGTGCGGCGGCCATGAAGTGGGCGCAGCAGCTCTCGCCATCGCGCCAGGACAGTGTGCGCGGCAACATTCTCTCGGGCTGGGCGCACTGTGATCCGGCAGCGGCGTGGACATGGTATAAGGCCGCATGGGATGCCGCGCCGGAGCCGCGTTACCGGTTGGAGCAGAATTTTCCGGGGCTCATTCACGCATGGGCGCTGCGCGATGCGCCGGCGGCCCTGGCGGCGTGTCTGGCCGAAGGAAAGCACGGCACCTTCAATGCGTGGGTCGGTTTTGGCAGTCTCGCGGCCATCCCTGAGCGCCGCGGGGAAATCATGAGTCTCATCGCCGGCATCGCCGATGAGAAAACCCGGGCCGCCGCCAGCGGGGGAGCGCTCCAGGCATGGGCCGCCAGCGCACCCGTGGACGCCGCCGCGTGGATTGATGAGCATATGCCCGGGGCCGACGGCAAGCTCCTCTGGTGCGTTGCCGAGCGTTTTGGCCGCGCCAGTCCCCGCGAAAATGCCGACTGGCTGCTCAAGCGCATGCCGCCGGAGAAACGCGACGAGGCCTACGGCATGTGCCTCTACCAATGGGCCGAGTCCGCACCCGACGATGCCGCCGCGTGGCTGGAAACCGCCGGCGTCACGGACACGTCCGCGCAGGCCATCGCCAGCCGCTACGCCCGCAGCGATGTGGAACGCGCCATCACCTGGGCCGCGCGTGTCAGCCCGGCAAAACGCACCGAAGCCGTGGCCAACACCCTCGCGCAGGCCATCGTTGCCGGAAAGAAACCGGATGTTGCCAAATACGCGACCACCGCCGGCATCAGCGCGGAGGAACTTGGGAAGCTGGTGGAGAGAGCGGGTGACAGCGCGCGGAGCCGGCTCTGATGAGACGTTTGGCTGCAGTCGTTCGCGGCGGTATCGGACGCGACGGCCCTCTCCCTGCTCCCGCCTTTGACGCCACCTGTGAATAGCAAGTCCCCCTCAGAGGCAGCGCTCGTTGAGGCGGCCCTCTACGAACTGCCCGCGGAAACCGTAACTCACCGGATCAAAAAGCACCGATCCGCGGAGAGTGGCGTTGGCGGATTTACTATGGTGGCACACGACGGTATCGCAGAGCTGGCTGGCGGAAAATCGGCAACTGCAAAGCGCCGCCCCGCGCCGCAAGTGCTGAAGAACAAACAATCCCTGCCCGCCCCGCTGCGAGAGTTTCTGAAATCCGCCCTGCGGAACTGCCGGTCGAGAGACTGTCCCCTCGCAGCCGTTTGTCAGCGTATGCCTTCCCCTTTCCCCGCCCCTTTGCCCGTTTCGAAAACCGGCACCGCTTGTTTCTCCGGTATGAGGCCATTATTAAAATCGACCCGCCGCCCGCCGCGTCATGACGGGGCAGTCGTGATTCGCCGCCGGGCGGAACCAAAGCCGGCTTATTTATAAGTATGAATGAAATTACGAGAAAAATAGTTGCGGCACATTCCGTGAACAATTACTGAACGCGGTCAGGTTTTTACAAATACAACACATCTCCCAACATGAATTCGACCGCATTGTTTTCCGCTGCCATTTTGCTTTTCAGCACTGCGGCTTCCCAGGCCACACTTTCCGCCTGGCAGAACGAGGTGACCGGCGTGGGCTCCGCGCCCGCCACGACGAATTTCAGTACCGTTGTCGGAGGTGCGCCCATTATCTTCAATGTTGGTTCGCTTAGCGGCGACCGCTCGTTCGAATTCATCGTCAACTCGCCGTCCGGCGGCATTTCTCAGGCGCTCATCGGCACCCAGGATCCCGCCAACGGCCGCCAGGGCCTCAAATTTGACCAGTGCTGCAATACCGGCGTCTATGGCATGACCAACTTCGGTGTGATTGACTACAATTCGTCCACCCCCACCGATTTTGGCCGCGAAGTCCACATCGTCTTCACCTCCGATGGTATCTCCACCGACATGTATACCGACGGTGTCTTTCGTTTCAACTACCCGACCGGCCTCATCATGACCGGCAACCAGGGCCTCGGTGCAGGCGACAACTTCGGTGGCTTCTTTGACATCATGGCCGGCGACATCCTTGGATTTGCCAGTTATGATTCCGCCCTCTCCCCCACGGAAGTGGCTCAGCACAATACTGCCTTTACTGCTGCCGTCCCTGAGCCCACTGCGGTTCTGCTCTCGGGTTTCGCTGCGATGGGAATGCTTGTGCGCCGCCGCCGCTGAGCGCCTATCCCCGCGGTGCCGCGACAGGGATGAAGGCGTTGATGGGGTTTTTCAGATAGCGCTTTACGCTGCGGATCCGGATTGCCAGGATGGCGGGCATGACACCCCGGAGATTTTCACGTAACCTGCGGGCGGTCGCAGCGCTGGGCCTGATCCTTTCTCCATACGGTTTTGGAGAGGAACCGCGTCTCAAAGATTTGAACGGAGTCTGGCGGGCGTGGTTCAACAACGATGCCTCCGTCGTTCTTGTGCAAAAGAGTCACGGCGGAGCGGGACTGTGGGATGTCGAAAGTGGTGAGATGATTCCGGGCGAATACAACCAAGCTCAACCCTCGGAGCAGGGCAGGGTTGTCGTCATACGTGATGACCGCAGGGCGTTTGCCATGAAGATGAATGACAGGGAGACCAGAGTGTTTGACTTCGCCTCCGGCAAGCCGCTTTCCCCGGTGCTTAAAGCGGGGTTTTCTGAACGGCATCCGCCCCGGGCGATGTTCTCCCCGGCGGGCACTGCGTTCCTGGTCATGGATGCGACGGACCGCACCAGGGTGTTCAGTCTGCCCGGTGGAGAACTTCGGAGGACACTGGTCCCGCCGTCGCCGGCACCGAAAGAACCGTCCGATAACTGCATTCAGGCGGTCTTCACGGCGGACAGCGAGTCCTGCTTCCTTATCAGTGCCAGTGGCGTCGCGCAGCGTTACGACGGCAAGACATGGAAGCCATCCGGACCGCTGATGGAACATCCTCACTGGAACGGCTATACCTTCGGGCTGGCGGCGAGTGCGGACGGCCGCTGGATTGCGACCACTGATTCTCCGGGGGAGAACGGTCCGCGGAGTTACCTTCAGTTGTGGGATGGATTGAGTGGCAAAAAGCACGGCCCATCCATGGAAGCTTATAACGGGTGGAGTGTGGTATTTTCAGGCGGACTCCTATTCGCGACGCCGGGCCGTGGCGAAGGGCGCGTGATGGATCCGGCTACAGGCCGACAGATTTTTTCAATTCCACGGCATGACGATGTCGAGGGGCCATCCATTTCCCTGTCTCCCGATGGCCGCAGCCTGCTGTCCTTTGGTTATGATGGATTGCTCCTGCTTCAGGATACGCTAACTGGCGAGCGAAAGGGCATGGCATTGCAGCCCCGGCCGGACGTGGTGCGGTGGGCGCAGGATTCGTCCTGCGTCTATTCGCTGAACAACTCATTCAACGGTGCAGACCGGCGGCACAGCTTCAGCATCGTGAAACTGACTGCGCCACCGTTGGAGGTTCGTGGTGAGGTTCACATGCCGGCCTCTGCTGGCTGGATGGATCTCTCGCCGGATGGAAAGAAACTTCTGGTATGCCACGGCAAATCCGGACATGGGGAAATGTTGATCTATGACACTGATTCCATGACTCCGTCGAAAACCGCGGATTGACACTCCCGGGCGAATGTCCCACCTCCATGGGGCGATTAGGACCGGGGCTGATTGTAAGCCGGTTGGAGTCTATGGCGTCCCCTTCAACCATCGGGGTAAGTTGCCGCAAGTGCCTCATTTTCGGGGAACTTGAAGAATTTTCGGAGTGTCTTTTGATTTTACTGGTAATTTAGCTGCATTAACTGTTTACTGCGGGCTCAACTCGTTCTTAAAAATCAGACTTTTCTCACGACATGGAACTCGCAGGCAAACGCATCGCATTGGTTATGGGAGGACCCGGATCGGAGCGCGACATTTCGCTGGCGACGGGGAAGGGAGTGGCGGAGGCGCTGACGAGTCTTGGGGCCGAAGTGGTGGAACTGGATGTGAGGGACGCGAATTTCACCGTGCCGGACGGCTTGCTGGCGGTATTTAATGTCATCCACGGCACTTTTGGTGAGGACGGGCAGCTTCAGCGGGTATTGGAATCGCGGGGGATTTCTTACACGGGCGCGGGATCAGCGAGCAGTGAACTGGCATTCGACAAGTCACGGAGCAAGGCACGGTTCGTGGAGCAGGATGTGCCGACGACCGCCTATCAACTCTTGCCGCTGGCCACCGCACAGCCGGGCGATGTGACGATTCCGCTGCCCATGGTGATGAAGCCGCTGCGGGAAGGTTCCAGTGTGGGCGTACATATTATAAAGGACGAGGCCGGCATCGCGGCGGCCATCGCGGACTTGAAACGGTTCGGCGGCGAGGCGCTCGTGGAGCCGTTCATCAGCGGCAAGGAACTAACCGTGGGCATCCTCGGCGATCAGGTGCTGCCGATTGTTCACATTCAGCCGCGCGATGGATTCTACGACATGACCAACAAGTATCCCTGGCTGACGGGGAAGGGGGGCAGTGATTACTTTTGTCCGGCCGACCTCAGTCCGGAGGTGACCAAAGCGGTGCAGGATGCGGCAATGGCCGCACACCGGTCGCTCGGCGTGGAAGTCTATAGCCGCGTGGATGTGCTGCTGGATGCGGAGGACGTGCCGTATGTGCTGGAAGTGAACACCATTCCTGGAATGACGGCCACCAGCCTTCTTCCGAAAGCCGCGCGTGCCGCGGGCATTATGTATCCTGCGCTTTGTGCGCGTATTCTCGAACTCTCGCTCAATACTCCGCGCTGACCCCGCGCCATGACGTTGCCCTTTTTCACCAAACAGCGCCGCAAGGAGAACACCCCGTTTCGTAACCGGAAGGGTCACTCGCGTCTGGCGGTGAACGTGCCGATGTCGCGCAAGGAGATGCGGCTGCGCCGGCAGGCCCGCACGCGCGGGATGGTGCGCTGGGGTGGCATCGCGCTCGGCGTGCTCGCGCTGGGACTGTATGCCCGTTCGCTCTGGAAGCAGTCGTTTCGCGGCAATCCGGAGTTCAGTGTGGCGCGTTATGAGTTTCACAGCAACGGAGGCATCGCGGCACCGCAGGCGGCTGCTGCGGCTGGATTGCGCACGGGCATGAATCTCATGGAAGTGGACCTCAGCGCCGTGCGCTCCCGGCTCATGACGCTGCCGCGGGTGAAGGAAGTGAAGGTCGAGCGCCGGCTGCCTGACAGAATCGCCATCGAACTGACTGAGCGACTGCCTGTCGCGTGGATCACCAGCGCCGCCAACGGCATCAATCAGAAGAGCCGGCTTTTTGTGGATCGCGACGGGGTGGCTTTCAAATGTGAGGAACTGCTGCGC
>JANNVM010000232.1:0-4252 GCA_031414455.1 Verrucomicrobiota bacterium | reverse complement strand
ATGCCGCCTTCGTAGAGCATTCCTTTGAGACCACGAAGCGGACGGTTGTCGCCGTTGTAGCCGCCGTTGTCCGACTTGAAAATGACCAGCGTGTTGTCGCGCAGACCGGCCTCGTCGAGTGCCTTGAGGAAGCGGCCGATCGCGGTGTCCATGTCCTCGATCATCGCGGCATAGACCGGATCTTCGATGTCACCACGCGCACGGTATTTTGCGATCACTTTCTCGCGGGCCTGCATGGGGTAATGCACGGAGAAAGGCCACCAGTTCAGAAAGAATGGACCGCTGCGATGCTGACGAATGAAAGCAATGGCCTCGTCGGCGAGCCGTTCCGGCAGGTATTCACCGTCTTTCCCGTCCACCAATGTCGGGTTGCGATACGGCGCGAAATAGCTGGGCGGCCCGCCGCCGGAGTCACCGCCGGCGTTGAGAGCAAAACCTTGCTTGTCCGGGCGAAGATCCTTCTCCGCGACTCCTTGCTCGTCACGCGCCTTGTAAGAAAGATGCCACTTGCCGATGTGCGCCGTCGCGTAGCCAGCCGCAGAGAGCCGTTCGGCAATCGTCACGGACGCGAGCGGGAGATGGCGTAAATTTTCGGCCTCATGCAAAGGCGAGTCCTTCAGCGCAAAGCCGACACCATTTCCCGGCAAACGATTTGCGCGCGGGTTGCAATCCGTTTAGTCTGCCGTCATGAAATTCAACTATGCGGACTACTTCGAGCGCCGCGCTGATCTGTGCGGAGGATCCCTGGTAGTGAAAGGAACGCGCGTGCCAGTGCGGACGCTCCTCGCCAGCCTGGCCGAAGGCGCGCTGGAAGTGGAGGTGCTCGCTGATTTTCCCACCGTCACTTCCGAGGGGCTGCGGGCCGTGATCGCATTCGCTGCCGCTTCCGCCGGTGAGGACTTGCCAGTGCCGCCCTTGCCTGCCATCGCCGCGTGAAGCTGAAGCTGGACGAGAATCTGCCCGAATCTTTGTTGACGGCTCTCGCGGCGCTCGGCCACGATGCAGATAATGTGACGCAGGAAGGACTGGCGGGGCACAGTGATCCGGATGTGTGGGCGGCTGCGCAGAAGGAAGACCGCTTCCTGATCACGCAGGATCTGGACTTCTCCGATGTGCGCCGCTTCAGTCCCGGCACTCACTGCGGGCTGCTCCTCGTTCGTCTCCCGAATGCCGGCCGGCTGGAGTTGACGCGTCGTGTGGCGGAAGTCTTCGACCAGGAGAGCGTGTCGGCGTGGGCTGGCTGTTTTGTGGTGCTGAGTGAACACAAACTGCGAGTGTTGCGTCCCGCCGAACGCTCCCCGTCAGCATGAGCGACCGGGACGGCGCTGATTTTAGCCGGTCCGGGTACCGGAGTGATCCTCTGGCGTGCTATTCTGCAAAATCCGGCGAGGCGTTTCGGTCTATTTTCGGCTTTTTCTTTTTCTTCACGGAAGCGCCGGATGACTTAGGGGAAAGCACCATGAATTCCCCCGAACGCCCTGCCGATGAGACGCCCTCCGATGAGGGGCGTCATGAGCAGGCCTTTCCGGTAACGCGGCGGACGCTGGTGGAGAAGGTGCGCCGCGGGGGCGAGGAAGCGCGGCTGGCGCAGGAGGAATTGTGCGGGCTCTCCTGGTATCCGATCTACGCGTTTCTCCGCCGCAACGGGTATGACCGGGAGGATGCGGAGGATTTCACCCAGGGGTTCTTCGCAAAAGTGCTGGCGGAAGCCACCATCGAGATGGCGAACCGCGTGCCAAATAATTGGCGTGGCCAGTTGTTCTATTCGTTAATTAAAGATTCGCGCTCAACGCACCTTCTCAGATCCGAACAAAGCCCTCACAATGGTTGGGGTGGTGACCAATTCATTTCCTTCCTTCGTTGGATGGACATTTTCGGGAACAACGAGATGCCAATAAAAAGAGCTTCCTGCGCTCTCAATTAATTTTTTGTCCGGCACCCGTGTTGGTGTTTAGAATGAAAAAGTTATTGCGGCTGTGCGAAGGCATCACGCAGATGGCATCCGGCCTCATCAAACACGTCGCGTGCGTGGCTGATGGCACCCATGAGCCACATGAAGCCGTGAATCATTCCGGCGTTGGGCAGATACTTCACAGCGACGCCAGCATCGCTCAGCGCATCGGCATAGGCCTTGCCTTCGTCGTGCAAGGGATCGAATCCAGCGGTGATGACCGTGGCCGGTGGCAGCTTGGACAACACGCCGCGAATGGGTGAGGCGAGGGGATTGGCGGCATCGTCCGGAGTGACTAAATAGTGGGAGAAAAACCAATCCATCGCCGCGCTGGTGAGCAGGTAGCCGCGGCCATTGTCGATGCGGGATGGATACTGGTTTGTCGTGTCGGGCCGGGCGTCGGTGACGGGATAGATCAGCAGTTGATACGCGATTTTTGGACCTTGGCGGTCACGCGCCATCATCGCAACGACGGCGGCTAGGTTGCCGCCCGCGCTGTCGCCACTAACGGCGATGCGTGCCTCATCCAATCCTAGCGTCGGCCCGTTTTCCACCGCCCAGCAGGTGGCGGCGTAACAGTCCTCGGGGGCGGTGGGAAAGCGATGTTCGGGTGCGAGTCGATAGCCGACCGAAATGACCGCCGCATGGGCCGCATTGCTCAAGCTGCGCGCGACCTTGTCCACGACCTCCAGATCGCCAAAGACAAATCCGCCACCGTGAAAGTACATGACGATGGGATGCGGGCCGGCACCTGCGGGAAGGTAGATTCGCAAGGGAATCTCACCCCCGGCGACGGCGATACTTTTCTCGATGAGATTGCCAACGGGCTCTGCATCGCCTTGCAGGCCGATGAAGGCATAACCTGTTTGACGCGCTTCCTCGACGCTCATCTCTTCAAAGCCCTTCATGCCTTGCGCGGCGAGGCCGTCCAATAGTGCTTTTGCTTGTAGGTCGAGTGACATGATGTGGTTTAGGCGGTGATGATCGTTGCCGCTTGTTCGCCGATCATGAAAGAGGGGGCGTTGGTGTTGCCGGTGGTGCCGGTGGGCATGATGGAGGCATCGGCGATGCGCAGACCGGTGATGCCGCGCACGCGCAGGCGGGCATCGACGACGGCGAGGGCATCTCTACCCATTTTGCAGGTGCTGGTGGAGTGGAAGTAGGTGGCGGCCCGTTTTTTCGATCATGGTTTCGAGATTTTTCTGCGCATCAGCAACAGAGATCTTGTAAATAGTATAGCCGTCGTTGATCGAGAATTCGATCAACACCGTGTCCGGCTTTAGCACGATCACACGTGCATCGATATTATCAAGACCCCAGTTTGATGCAGCCCCGGCCTGAGCACTGTTAGTCACGGTGCAGAGTTTAGGAAAACCTGCTTCGATGAGAGTCTGTGCTTGACTCACCCAAGCACTGTATTGCGGTGTAGACAAGCTCGTGCCGTAGATCACCAGGTGTTGTGGTTTGCCTTTGCGTAAATTTTCAGCGAGTTGACTTGATGTGCCCGGTTCGGCCCCCCACAGCGAGGGCACCAGAGCAGAAGACAAAACGGCTGCAACGATCCCGCGATTCATAACCAGCCGTAGTCTCATTATGTTAGTTCCGTTCATAGTTGCTGTTCTTTCTGTAATCATCAAATTATTATTTCTGGGCCTCAAGAAAAGCCCGGGCTTCGAAGATCCGCCGTTCAAGGTCGGCTGCCTTCAGCGCCTTTTTGAGTGCTTCAACTTCGCCGCCATTCACCAGCCCTGGGACTGCGGATTTTTTGCCAGTGCAGTTTTCATACATGTCAGCGACTGTCCAGGTGTCACTGCGCTGCGTCCCTAACGGAATACCTTTGATGTACACCATACGGAGATTCCCCATGGGATTGCGGCCCCAGGCAAAACGGTAGTGAATGGGATTGGGCACGAGAGGATGGCTCAAAACAAGAGACTTCCAGTTATGTTGTGGCTGACCATTATTGTCTTTACCGGTGACCAGGTATTCCGCTTTGGCAGGCTGGAATTTTCCATCTTTCCCCGCAATCGAGAACCCTGCGATCGCCTCACTATTCACAGATGCCACATCGGAGTCAAAATTCAGGATGAGGGTATTGTCCTTGCTCTCCATGGTCGTAGTCATGGGCGGCTTCCAACTCACGGAGTTGACTCCATACCGGGTGGCCATGGCCCAACGCGCGATCCGCTCGGCCGCAGGTATCTTCATTTCCGGGTGCCACCACGCCCTGCGGTGGTCGTAACTGCTGGAATACCCAATGTTCTTGTCGCCGGCCTTGTAGAAGTCGAGAAAGGTTTTGTA
>JANNVM010000231.1:0-2399 GCA_031414455.1 Verrucomicrobiota bacterium | reverse complement strand
TCTTTTCCGGGAACCCCGAGATGGATCGGGCGGTTGATGATTTGCGGGCCGCCGGGGCTCTGGAGAACCAGCGTGGAGGTGCCGCCGCCGTCGAGGTTGATGCCTTCACTGCAGCCCATGGCCTTGAGCCACGTTCCCAGTTCCGCGGTTTTGGCGCCGCCGCTGTAATCCTTCTGGCGGCCGTCCACGACCAGCCAGATGAGGGTGCCGCCGCCGGCGGAAATCCCGGCAGCCGTCCGCGGATGGAGATCCTCACTGCCAGCGACGGTCTCCCCGCCTTTGAGCACGATGCTGAACCCGCACACGGCATTCCATGCCTCCGCGGCACGGGCCGCCGGATTCGCTTCGATTCGCGCGTGATTGTCCTTTGTCAGGATAAGCGCCGGATAACCCTCCTTCGGGGCCGTGGAAACGATGTTCCCCTGCGAGACATGCAGCCCGCTGACGTTTTCAGGGCGGCCCTCCGCATTCACGACCGGGGCGAAAGGAGAGGCGTTGATCGCAGCCTGGAGATTGTTGGATTTGAGGAAAGTGGACGTGTGCTGGCTGTCCGTTTCCCCTTCCCTGTCGCCGTTGTCAGGGGTGGCGAGAAATTCAATGCCCGGAGCCTTCAGATCAATCTTCACGGCGAAGGCGCGGACTGTCCGCGGTGATGTCAGGATGAACTCGCTGCGGCTGATGCCCTGAAACACCGGCGTCCATGTCAGGACGGGAAAGGCCGCTTTGGGCTCCTCCGCCGCGAGCGGGAGAGAGCACAGCGCGAGCGCCAAACAGCAGCCGCACATGAGCCGGGAAGGCACGACAACCTCTCTCAGCCGGCGGCCCGGTGCTGCCGCGGCTGATATTCTATATTCGCCGCGAATGCCGTCAGCACTATCATTTCGCTGAGTTCGCCAAATGGTGGAGCTTGCCTGCCGGAGACTGTGTCGTGTATTCATTGTGGGATGTCTGCTCTCGTGACACAGAACGCCCTCGACCTCTGCGTTCTTCCCTCGCGGCCCCAATTGACCGGGAGCAATAGTTTGTGCGGCGGCGCGCACGGCATCTGCGCGCGGATGCGGCGGAACAGGTGTACTCGTCCTCGGTCACTATCGAGGACGAGGACGAGAAGGAGGACGAGGACGATCGGCGTCGCGGAGAGTTACTCCCGGTTCCACACCCAGTCTGCGCGGGTTCTTTTGCTAAAAACGGAAATTACCTTGAACAGGAGGAAACGGAGGCAACAGAGGCTCAGCGAGTCGGAACTGACCAGGCAGTTACTTCCGCGGCGCCCACAGGTCGTTGAGGACGCGCACCGTTTCCTCAACGAGTACACGACCGCCTTCCGGACCCACGACGCCATCGTCAATTCTGCCGCTGTAGCCGCCTCCCTGGACCGCCCGTTCCGTGGGCAGATAGGCGGCACAGTCGGCCGTCAACTGGACGACGGACGTCTGCAACGCGGGGCTTCGCGCCTTGATGCGCAGACTGTAATCGGTAAACAGTTCAAAGGGATTGGTGACGAGTGCGAGGTCATCCAGTCGCAGGGCGTGGACCTCGGCGCGATAGAAAGGCTCGGTCTTCTGCAACCCGTAGCGCGCCACCATGGTCCGGCTGACGCGCCAGTTGATGTAGTCGGGGCTGGACAAACTGTCCTGTTTGTCCCTGCCCGCTTCGACGATGGCGGAAGCCTCCGCAAAGCGCTGGTCGGGGACTTTCCAAACCGGCAGTTGGAAAGACTCCACCCGGTGTTCGAAACGAATGTCAGCGCGAAGGGAACCCCGGGCGACATCGGCGACGTCATCCACCGCGTTAACGATGCGCCGGGCGATTTCCTGACGACGGCTGAGTTTCCGCCGGTCGAGCATGGCCGCCTCGGACGATTTATCCACTTGGAGGTGGGGCGACTGATCACCGCTGGCCCCGGCCAGCGGCAATACAAAAAGGTCCGGAGAATACCGTTCCCGCAGCAGCTTTCGCGTGTCATGCCAAAAGTCGGCCGAGAGATAACTCTCGCCCTCCACCTCCTGCGACGGGCAGTAAAGTGTCAGGGCCATTCCGATAACTTTTCCCTCCCGGCAGAACATGAGCACATCCAGGGAATCCTCGGACGTTCCCTCCGTGTGCGAGAAACCGGGATCCTTCGTGTCGCCGTACATTCGCGTTGTGCCGTCGAAGTAAACCGCCCGCCGGTTCCGGGCGACCGAGGCATGGCCCAGCGCAAAACCGAACTCTCCGGGCTGCCGCGACTTCCATGCATTGGCAATTGCCGCGGCAACCTGCCGCTCCAGAAATTCCAGATATTCCCGGGGCCGCATGACATTCTCCTGCCCGGCTGGAATACGATAGGCCCAACTGCCGGCGAAGTCATACGGATGAAGGCCGGTCTCGCCGGCGTCGGTGATCGCCGGAGCCGTGTG
>JANNVM010000230.1:0-3321 GCA_031414455.1 Verrucomicrobiota bacterium | reverse complement strand
CAGACCGCGGCGGCGGATGTGTTTTTCCTCCGGGGTCGCACCGGATTCCGGCGGAAGCCCTGCGGCGATGCTCCATTCGGCATCCGCGGGCAGCCGGTAGAATTCGTCCGCATCCAGCTGTCCACTGCGGCGCTCGCGTTTGGTCAGCCATTCGCAGAAAGCGGTCGCCTCCTCCGCGCTGACACGAACCGCCGGATGGTCCGCAGCCTGCGGGAACGGCGCGCCGGCAGGCTCTCGGCCGGTATCCTCACAAAATGCCTCCCAGTCCTGCACGCGCGTCTCCCACAGGCAGAAGCTCACGTCCGTACCAGGGACGTTAGCGAATTGCTGCCCCAGCGAATTCTCCCGCAGCGGCACCGGCGACGGGTTCGTTCCTTCCGGCCAGAGCGCCCATGCGGTCATGCCCGCCGCGACCGCCGCCGTTGCGCCCAGCGGCCAGCGCCATCGGTAAAGATTTCCGCGCGGCCGCATCGCCTCGGCGATCCCGCTCTTGATTTCACTAACATTCTGGAAGCGCCGCGACGGTTCGCGGTCCATGGCCCGCAACACGACCTCATCGAGCCGCGGATCGGCATCCGATTTCTCCGACGGCGGCTGGAACCGTCCCTGAGGAACTTCGCCGGTGAGCATTTCATAAAACACGACGCCGAGCGCATAAATGTCCGCGCGATGATCCACGGTGAGCGGGTGATCCATCTGCTCAGGCGCCATGTAACGCGGCGTGCCGAGTACTGCGTCCTCACCGGTCAGGGTATAATCCCCGGCCCGGGGATGGGCCAGCTTGGCGAGTCCAAAGTCCGCGACCTTCACCCGGCCCTTTTTGTCCACGAGGATATTGGCGGGCTTGATGTCCCGGTGAATGAATCCCGCCTCGTGCGCGCAGGTGAGTGCATCACAGATTTGCGGAATGAGCGCGAGAGCCGCGGCGGGCTTGAGTTTTTCGCTGCGCATCATCCTGGCAAGATCGAGGCCGTCCACAAACTCCATGATAAAATACCAGTGCCCTCGCACCGTGCGGCCGAAGTCGTGCAGCGCAACGATGTTGGGGTGATTCAATCCTGCGAGCGCCTGGGCCTCACGCAGGAACCGCTCGCCAAATTCCGGATTCTCCATGCCCTCCTGCGGCAGGATCTTAATGGCAACGAAGCGGTCGAGCGACTTCTGGCGGGCCTTATAGACGGCACCCATGCCGCCGCGGCCGAGCAGTTCCAGCAACTCCATCGAGGGGAAGAGCGGTGCCAGTTCCGCCAGCTCCGGCGCCGCCCAGAATTTCGCCTGCGGACTGCGGACTGTCTCTTCGCTCCCGGCGGGCGACACCAGCGCTCCGCGCAACAGGCACGAGGGACACTTCAGGCCTGGCTGTTTCGCCAATGCTCCGCCGCAAAGCGGGCATTTCGTGTCTGGAGCATCAGCGGGCATGGGGCGGAATTCTTCGGCGGTTCAGCGGACGTGTCGAGCCTGTTCAGGAGCGTCAGCGCAATTCCGCGGCGAGCCTGGCGGCGGCCTGGCGGATCACCTTTTCCATCTCCGTTACGAGGCCGGCATCGCCGCGGTCCGCCCACTGAAGCAGTGTTTTCCGCAAAGGTGAACGCTCCGCGATGGTCCCGCGCGCCAGCACTGCGCCGCCCGCCATATCCACCACCTTCCAGTGCAGCATCAGGGACGGGCCGATGCTCGGATTCAGTTTTTTACCCTCCGCGGTGAGCGCCGGACCTGCCACGTGCACGAACAGCAGCGTGCGGCCTGACACATTCGCCCGGCCCTCTGCCGACAGAGGATCAGGACCGGCGGAAGGCGAGGCCGGATGGTAACTTCTTACGCTGGAGAACGCCGCGCCGCGGGCCGCCCACTGCTGCTGCACCGTGCGGCGCACGAAGTCGCCCCAGTTCCGGCGTGCCGCCCCGGCGTGCATTTTCTGCGCGGCTCCTTCGGCCTTTTCTGCGCTTACGGTGTTGCCGGAGGCGAGCATCTGAAGAGGCGGTGCGACCAGAGCCAGCGCAAAGAACGGCAGCAATACGACGGCTCCTTGACCCATGCCGGCTCCGGCCTCCGAAAGACCATTGAGGACCTCTCCGGAATCCCCGGCCGCCTGCCTCCAGACATCACCGTGCTGCGCAGGGCGCTGCAATGCCACCTGGTCCTGCAGGCCCATCAGCACCACCGGTAGCGGCTGCCGCAGCCGGGCCTTTACGTTTGCGGAGACCGGCTGCGAAACCACTCTGCCGTCAGGAGCAGTGCAGGAGACGAGACAGAAGATCATAAAAAACAGCCAGGCGGAGTTTTGGAGCATAGAAGTGAAGCGGGTTCACCGGGAAATCAGGAGTTGCCCCCGTTTGGTTACAGCCGGGGCTGCATTTTTTTGCTCACTGAAAAACCCTGAAGAGGTATTCGATCTCTTCGTTCACGCCCTCCGGCGACTCGATGGTCTCCATGACGGCCTCGCGGAGGCGGGTGCGGTAACGCTCGCGCAGGCGAAAGGCCGCGACTTTTACCGTGCCCTCGCTGAGCCCAAGGCGCGCCGCGGGTGCGGCATACGATTCCTCCACCGAGCCGCCCGTGAGGTAATCGCGGAGTTCATCGAACAGCGCCGCCTTGCCGGCCTTCTCATAGATCGTGCGCAACCGCAGCATCACGCGGTCAAGCAGTTGCAGCGCCCACTGGCGGTCGAATGCGACATCGGGCGACACGCCGTCCGCGGGCAGGCTGTTCCATGCCGCCTCGCCTTCCCTGGCGTCCATGCGGATGATGGTGCAGCCGCCACCGCGCATCTTCGCCTGGCGGTGTTCCCATGCGTTGACCGCGTGGCGTTTCAGGAGCACGAGCAGGAACGAGCGCAGCCGGCCTTTGTCGGCACTCACTTCCGCGAGCCAGTCGCCGGCGATGAGTCGTGCGAAAAAATCCTGGGTCAGATCTTCGGCGTCCTCAGGACTCGACCCTTTCGCGCGCAGCCATGCATAAACGGGCTTCCAGTAGGAGGCACACAGGGTTTCCATACCCTCGCGCCGCTGCGATTCATCGCCCAGTTGCACGCGGCGAATGAGTGACCACTGCGTTTGCGGGAACACACCGCGATGCCCTGATCCCGCGGTGCTGGTGGGGCGGCTGGAGGAATCCGGCGGAGTCATGCGGCTATTCTCTGGATGAGAATGCGCCGCCTGCCAATCTCCGAATCGGCGTTTTATGCGGGATCCGCCTCGTAGTTGGCTCCGGGTCAGTGCGCCGGCTGTCATTACTGCGCGCGACGGTGACGCTGAGTCCCGGGAGCGGCACGGTGAGTTCTTCCAGGGCCAACACGGGTCGAGTGCCGGTGGCCAGCGATTC